>NZ_JACJPU010000004.1:0-181826 GCF_014696235.1 Sphaerospermopsis sp. FACHB-1194
AGTCAGGAGTCAGGAGTCAGGAGTCAGGAGTCAGGAGTCAGGAGTCAGGAGTCAGGAGTCAGGAGTCAGGAGTCAGGAGTCAGGAGTCAGGAGTCAGGAGTCAGGAGTCAGGAGTCAGGAGTCAGGATAAAGAAGCATATTTATTCCCAGTCACCAATCACCTATGAAATAGAAAAAGAATTACCACAGCTACAGGTAGAAATGGCTATGGGGTTGTAGAAGCGAAAACCTCCACCCATAAGATCCTCTGAATAGTCCAGGGTCAAACCGTTAATATATTTTATGCTTTCTTTGTCTATGACTAATTGAATATTGTTAACGTCAAAAACCTGATCTTCAACTTTAACCGCTTCATCAAAGGAAATATCGTATAACCAACCCGAACAGCCACCTGGTTTCACCTGCAAGCGAAACAAGATATTTGGCTGTTGTTTGGATTTTAATCGCTCCATCTCATTGGTAGCTGCTGGACTTAATTGAATCATGGAATTTTTGTAGCAATCGGAAAATCCATATTCAATATTACAGGAGTTCAGGGAGCAGGGGGCAGGGGGCAGGGAGCAGGGAATAGTAAGAATTTAGTTTTTACCCAGTCACCAGTCACCAGTCACCAGTCACCAGTCACCAGTCACCAGTCACAAGTCACCAGTCACCAGTCACCAGTCACCAGTCACCAGTCACCAGTCACCAGTCACCAGTCACCAGTCCCCAGTCCCCAGTCCCCAGTCACCAGTCACCAGTCACCAGTCCCCAGTCCCCAGTCACCAGTCACCAGTCACCAGTCACCAGTCACCAGTCACCAGTCACCAGTCACTTATCACTACGAGCGTAGTCATCTTGGTAGCGAATAATATCATCTTCTCCTAAATATTCGCCGTTTTGAACTTCTATCAAAACCAAGGGAATAACACCCGGATTTTCTAAACGATGAACTGTACATTGTGGTACGTAGGTTGATTGATTGTTACTGAGTAAAATTTCACTCTCACCACACACGACTTTAGCAGTACCGGAAACAACTATCCAGTGTTCACTGCGGTGATGGTGCATTTGCAAACTGAGGCGATGTCCTGGTTTAACTTCAATACGTTTAATTTTATAACCTTTACCTTCTTCTAAAACTGTAAACGAACCCCAAGGACGCATTTCACTGGCTGCTATTCCTTTTGTGCTAATGCTTGCACTTAAAGATAGTGTATTATTTGTGACTTTTTCAGTAAGTTGAGCCATAATGACCTCGTTGTACAATGTACAAAATTTTAAGATTCTTAATATTTAGTGAAAAAATTTAATGAACTTTTTAAGAAATAAAATTAATCCATTAATTTCACTGTTATTACCATAGCAAAAATAACTCCGATCAAGTACTCCTTAATTATTCAAAATCAGCTTTCTACATTAATTCTTCATGAATGAAATATTAACTTATTCTCAACTTTAAATAGGGCTTGCTGAAAAAGTCTTGTCGTGATGACAGGTGACAGGTGACAGGTGACAGGTGACAGTTTCAAGAGTTGGATGGGAACGATTTTTCCTTTGAGTAAGAATTAAATGCAAGGTTTTTAAGTTTCTACCTCGTAAAAGCTCGCACTTTTTTAAGTTCCAGCAGGCTAAGACCCTTTACCTGTAATCTTTTCATCTTTATTCAGCAAGCCCTAAATATGAACAAGTTTATTATCCTGCGACAATATGTAAATGCAAAACTTAATAATATCTATTCAGAAATATTATTGAAAATTTTGCATTTTTTACGTGGGATTGACCGTTTACCTATGGTTAATAAAGATACCTATACCGTTATGAACACGGGCGGCTGTATTTGGTGAACGGTCGAGTAATTGCCCTCCCAAGTATAAACTTGTGGAACTGCCGCCGTCGAGGTTGAGGGCGTTAACACATCCCATGACCTGCATTAGTTGGGCGTGTTCTGCTAGGGTGGGTCCTAGTCCTCCGGCGCGGTTGTGGACTGCTGCTATGATTAAATTACCTGTACTGGTGGTACAAATGGCACTGCGGGCGGCTCTTTCGATGATAAAGGCGTTGCTAAATTTCTCACTTTGAGCATCGAGGACTATTTGGCGGTTTTGGATTAAAAGCGGACCTGCGCCGATAATGTGGGGGTAACGGTTAAAGTTAGCAGAGTTAGTGGAACTGGTAATGTTAACTTTTGTGCCAATAGATAATTTTGCGGCGTTGCTGGTAGCAGTACCCCGTAAAGTGAGGAGGTAGCCGTCTTTGGGGATGGGAACAGGGGTGACACCTGCTTTACCTCCTGGTGTTTGGTTGGTGATTTGGTTATTTTGAACTGTGAGGATAATTTCGTTATCTAGTAGGGGTGTGTAAGTTTGTCCCCAGGTGGGTGTATAACGAGCGATGCCGTTTTGTACGTAGGCACTGTTTAGGAAGAGTATGGGTAGGGTTTGGTTATTACTGGTGTTTAAAGTTTCGTTTAAAGTGAGACGACCAAAATAAAATTCTCCGTTGTTATTCCAGGCGATCGCACCTCTATTAAGTATGGGTCCTGATAACCATTGATTGTCTCTTTTAACTGCCCCTAGTGGTAATTTATTATTGCGGTTAAAATAACCACCATTAATTCCTGCTACTGCTAAATCCCGTTGTGCTGTTTGGATTAAGGGTGCTATACCTGTTTGACTGTCCAGACTAGAAGATATTGGTTTTAAAGTTAACCCAGCTTGACGGGGGTTAATTTCTAGCCAAACGACGGGAAACCTATCCTGACCTACATTTATAAATCTTTGTTGCCAGCGTAATCCCTGATTCCAGGTAATATCCTTTGTTACTAAAGCATCTGGGATAATGTCAACGAGTAAACGATTAGGGTTAGCTAGGGTAGTAATGCGGGGAGATGAACCAAAGGGAATACTGAGAGTAATCCTAGTTTGATTATTAGTTTGATTATTAGTTTGATTATTTACTGTTTCTACTTTTTGGATCAGTGCGTCCGGGTCTGGTGTGGTTGGTAGTTGTTTTCTTTGGTCTGGTGGTGTGGTTGGGGGTTGGGGTGGATAACGTTGAATTAAGCTATTATCAGCCGTACTATCTAGGGTGATGATCCATTCTCGGTTGGGTGGTGCTGGAGGTGTAGAACTGAGATTTTTGGGATCTGCTGATTTTCTAATGATTTGACCTGGTGCAGCTTTCCAAGGTGTGGGACGATCTAAATCAAAGACTAGGCGATCGCCTGTAGGTCTTTTCCCCTGACGAATATTATTGATTTTCGCCGGAGGGGTAGAAATTACTAGCTGATTTCCGTTAACTTGGATTTGCCAGCCGTTGGTTTGGGCAAAATTAGAAATATCTAAATAACGATATCCAGGAGAAAATTTAGCTTTGAGGGTGGAAGATGATGCAGAAAACCACTCTATTGGTTGCAATTCAGGATTCGTGGTATTTAATAAATCTATGCCTATTAATTGCCTGAGTGCAGCATCACTAACATAAGTGCTTACAGTTCCCGACGTTCCTGGTTGTTGTATCCAAGCACCTGGTAAATTTTTACCATTGAGAAAAATTTGATTACCTGATAATGGTGTTGGTAGTTGAGAAATCATCAGGGGGAGAGATTGAGAACGGATGGGAGATAGTTGAGCGTTAGTAGTATCAGCAATAAGTAAACTAAGTGCTGTTACTAGCATTGAAGACACAGAGTAGAGGAAAAATCGCAGTTTGTTCATTTCGATCATGAGCATTTTTACTATTTGTCAGTTTTGGGGGAATAGGGAATAGGGAACAGGGAGTAGCAAGAATTGAGTTTTTACCCAGTCACCAGTCACCAGTCACCAGTCACCAGTCACCAGTCACCTGTCACCTGTCACCAGTCACCAGTCACCAGTCACCAGTCACCTGTCACCTGTCACCAGTCACCAGTCACCAGTCACCAGTCACCTGTCACCTGTCACCAGTCACCTGTCACCTGTCACCAGTCCCCAGTCCCCAGTCCCCAGTCACCAGTCACCAGTCCCCAGTCCCCACTGGTTAAAATCCTAGATCCAAATATCAGCAAAAATTTTGCTATTTTCCTTGATATATTTATACAAACCAGTTTAAATTAGTCCATTGTCCCAAATAAGCACTTTTACGAGTATTACAGATTAATCTACCTTTAATTTTATATTTATTCACTCATGGCTAAAGTAAAAACCACTAAAACCGATAACGAAACCTTAGAACAAAAGCTGTGGAAGTCGGCGGACAAGCTACGGAAGAACATGGACGCTGCCGAATACAAGCACGTTGTTTTAGGGTTAATCTTCTTAAAATATATTTCCGATTCCTTTGAGGAATTACACCAAAAATTAATAGAGGGTGAAGGAATCTATGCAGGTGCAGATCCAGAAGATAAAGATGAATATATAGCCGAAAATGTGTTTTTTGTCCCAGAAAATACTAGATGGTCTTATTTACAAGCTAAAGCTAAACAGCCAGAAATTGGTAAATTTGTAGATGAGGCAATGATTACCATTGAAACAGAAAACACCCAATTAAAAGGAATTTTACCGAAAGTTTACGCACAACAGAAATTAGATAAAGCCTCACTAGGAAGTTTAATAGATTTAATTGGTAGTTGTAAATTAGTTAAAGATGAAAAAAGCAATGTTGAACAACTAGATTTAGACTTAGAACAGAATGCAGCCAAACTAAAAGGTGATGTTTTAGGACAAGTTTATGAATATTTCTTAGGAGAATTTGCCTTATTAGAAGGACGCAAGGGAGGACAATTTTACACCCCAGAAAGTATTGTTAAATTATTAGTAATAATGATAGAACCCTATTCTGGGAGAGTATTTGACCCTTGCTGTGGTTCGGGGGGAATGTTTGTTTGGAGTGAGAAATTTATCGAAGCACACCAGGGAAAGGTTGATAATATTTCTATTTATGGACAAGAAAGCAACGAAACCACCTGGCGTTTATGTAAGATGAATTTGGCAATTCGGGGGATAGATACTTCTCAAATTAGATGGAATAATGAGGGGTCATTTTTAAATAATGCTCATCCAGATTTAAAAGCCGATTTTATCTTAGCTAACCCTCCCTTTAATGATAGTGACTGGGGAGGGGAATTATTACAAAATGATGGACGCTGGGTATATGGTAAACCCCCCGTAGGTAATGCTAACTTTGCTTGGGTACAGCATTTTATTTATCATTTAGCACCTACAGGAAGTGCTGGTTTTGTGTTGTCCAATGGTTCGTTATCTTCCAATACTGGAGGAGAGGGAGATATTAGACAGAAATTAGTAGAAGCTGACTTAGTAGATTGTATTGTCATGTTACCAACTCAGTTATTTTATAATACTGGGATTCCGGCTTGTTTGTGGTTTATTAGTCGTTATAAAAATGTTAAACAGAATGGGAATAAAAACCGCAGTCGAAAGGGTGAGGTGTTATTTATTGATGCTTCCGAAATGGGAGAAATGATAAATCGCCGGAATCGGATTTTAATTGATAATGATATTAATAAAATTGCTGATACTTACCATCAATGGAAACTGGAGAAGGGGAATTATCAAGATATCAAAGGTTTTTGTAAGTCAGCAACTATTGAGGATATCAAAAAACATAATTTTGTGTTAACACCGGGGCGGTATGTGGGAATACCTGATGTTGTGGAGGATGGAGAATCATTTCAGGAATTGATGGAGAAATTAACGCTGGAGTTGGGGGAACAAATGCGAGAGGGGGAAGATTTAGATAAGGAGATTAAGGAACAGTTAGCCAAGGTGGGGTTTAGAATTGATTAAAAAATATAAGATAGACCTAACCCCCCTTTTACCCCTTTCCTACAAGAGAGTATTTGCAGAATCTCATTTATATTTCTACCGTAACCGTTCTAGATTTAGTGACTGGCAAGGAGTTATAATATATCCATCTCGCAATATAGAACAAAGTGATATTTACCCCCATCGTGGATTGCTAAATAGCGAACAAGTTCATAGAATATATTTAGATGAATTGGGAGATATTCAACAATTACCTGTATGGGTAGGGTTAATGGTACTGACGACCTTAAAAGAAAGTCAAGCACCAGCAGCAGCTAGGTATTTATTAACAAGAAGTAATCAAGAAAATTCATCAAATGAGATGATTTTAGAAATGATTACTACAATAATGATGTATAGGTTTGAAAATCTGACTTTACGGGAGGTTCAAGTCATGTTGGGAATATCATTAGAAAGAAGTCGCGCTTACCAAGAAATTAAGCAAGAAGGACGAGAAGAAGGAAGACAGGAAGGACGAGAAGAAGGAAGACAGGAAACTGCTTTAAATTTAGTCATTCGACTGTTAACTAAACGGTTTGGAGAATTACCGGAGGAAGTAATAAATAATATTGCTAAGTTATCTTTGACTAATTTAGAAAATCTGGGTGAAGCGTTGTTAGATTTTACCAGTTTACAAGATGTACAGATTTGGTTAAGTCAATTGCAAGATTAATTGATTTATTATAGGGGTTTAGCAGTGCTAAACCCTTAATTTAATTATTCATATCAGAGGTTCAAGTTATGCAAAGTAGTAGAGGTAAAATTATGACTCTGGAACAAGCAGTTTTAGAAAATTTGCGAGATTTACCCACAGATAAACAACAGGAGGTTTTAGATTTTATTCAATTTCTCAAGTATAAATTATCAGCTAAAATACCAGTCGCTATATCTGGGAATCAAGAAGTTTTAACAGAGACTCAAGAGGTTAATGATTTTTGGTCAGCTTTACAAGACTTTAGACAAAGGGTGGATTTAGAAAGTATTGATGATGATACTTTTGAGAATTTACGGGATAAGTCACCAGGTAGAGAGGTTAATTTATGAGTCTCAAGTATTTACTAGATACTAATATTTTATCGGAGGCTAAACGCCCTCTACCGAATGAGAAGGTAATGGCAAAGCTCAGGTTATATAGACAAGAAACAGCCACAGCTTCCGTAGTTATCCATGAGATGTTATATGGTTGTTTACGTCTGCCTGTGTCTAAAAAACGTCAAGATATAGAGGATTATATAAATAATGTAATTTTAGCACAATTGCCTTTATTTGATTATACTCTCCAAGTCGCACAATATCACGCACAGGAGAGAGTAAGGTTATCTAAGGTTGGTAAAAGTCCGGCTTTTATTGATGGTCAAATTGCCTCTATTGCGGTGACGAATGATTTGATTTTGGTAACTAATAATGTGGCAGATTTTCAAGATTTTGATGGTTTGCAAATAGAAAACTGGTTTAGTTGATTTAGTAAAGGTGGGGTGTTAATTATGAGTGAGTGGAAAGAAACAGAAATAGGTTTAATTCCTAAAGATTGGGAGCTTGTAAAATTTGATGATGAGATTGAGATAAAAAAAGGACAGGTTAATCCAAATAAAAATCCTTATGCTGATATGTTGCATATTGGATCTGAAAATATCACACCCAATTCAGGAAGGCTTTTAGAACTTAAAACAAATAAAGAACTTCGGATCTCAAGTGGAAATTACCACTTCACAGAAGAGGATATTTTATATTCTAAAATTCGCCCCTATTTTAATAAAGTTTCACTTCCTTTATTTGAAGGAACTTGTAGTGCAGATATTTATCCAGTACGTCCTAAAAATTCCTCATTTGATAAGTTTTTTCTATTTTATTATTTGCTTTCAGAGTTTTTTTTAATCCAAGCCATTTCTTTTCAAGCTCGTACAGGAATCCCAAAAATAAATAGAGAAGAAATAGGAAAAACTATTTTAATTAAGCCACCAATAGAAGAACAAAAAAGAATAGTGGCTGTTTTATCTTGTTTAGATGCCAAAATAGACAACCTCAGACGACAAAACGAAACCCTAGAAAAGATAGCACAAACCCTATTTAAGCATTGGTTTATTGATTTTGAATTTCCCAATGAAGAGGGTAAACCTTACAAGTCCTCTGGGGGTGCAATGTCTCCTTCTGAATTAGGCGATATTCCCGCAGGTTGGAAGGTTGGGAAGTTGGGGGATGTTGTAAAAAAAGCTAATACAGGTGCAGATGCTATACAAAAAGCTCCTATAGTAGATAAAGATACTGGTATTAAATGTTTACGAATTGGAGATTTAAGCAATAATAAACCTTATTATGATTGGGGATTTTGTGAAATTTCAGATAGTAATTACCAGCAGTTTAAGTTATGCAAGAATGATATTTTAATTACTCGTACTAGCATTCTTGGTTTGAATAAGTTTATTGTTGACGATATTAATGCTGTCTATAATAACGGTTTAATCAGAATCAAAATAAAAGAAGATTATTATCCACCATATATTTATGGCTTTCTAAGAAGTAAAAGATATTTTGATTATATCAGCATGATTAATAATGAAACTTCAACACGCCCAAACATGAAAATAAATTATTTACTTGATTTTCCAATACTTATATCTTCCAATTCACCAGTCAACCAATTCTCTAAAATTCAATTAGATTTTTTACAAAAAATTGAAAACAATAATCAACAAATCCAAACATTAACAAAAACCCGTGATGCACTCCTACCAAAATTAATGAGTGGAGAAATCAGAATTAAAGAATAAAAATAATTGTAGGTTGGGTTGTTCGCGTTAGCGTTGCGAAGCATGGAACGAAACCCAACATTTACCCAAAATTGATATAAGCACTTGTTGGGTTTCACTGCGTTCTACCCAACCTACAAACTAATAAACAATAACGCCATAGAGACATCATGTAAAAATCAAATTATAATTGAAATAACCTACTTAAAACCTGAATCATGACTGAAATTACCATTCACCAACTAGAACCAGATATTACCAAACTTTTAGAACAACGTGCAGCCCAAAACGGAAATACCATAGAAGCAGAAATAAAAGCCATCCTGCAAAGTGTATTAATACCAGAAAAAACACCGCAAATTAACTTAACAGATGCCATTGAAAACCGCTTTGCAAAATTGGGAGAATTTCAATTACCAGAAATTAACAGAGAACCTATTAGAACACCACCCAATTTTAATAAGCTGTTACACAGCTAAATTGTATAATCCTAATGTTCTGAACTCTTGTTTAACAGGCAAGATGCCTGTTCCACTTATACAAATTAAATGCACAACAGCTTACAACAGAAATATGAAAATAGTTCTCGATACTAATGTACTCTCAGAACTAATGAATACCCAAGGTTCAAAAAGAGTAAAAAATTGGGTGGCTACACAACCGAGAGAAAAACTATTTATTACCACCATTACCTAAGCAGAAATTCTCTATGGTATTGCTATTCTACCGGATGGTAAACGTAGTCAAGCCTTGAAAGAAACCGCCCAGGCTATGTTTATTGAAGATTTTGCTGAAAAAATTCTCCCCTTTGAAGAGAAAGCGGCTGTATGTTTTGCAGAAATTGCTGCACATAGAAAGAAAATTGGTAGACCTATTTCTCAAGCTGATGCTCAAATTGCTGCTATTTGTTTAGCCAATAATGCCGAAATTGCTACTCGTAATGTTGAAGACTTTAGAGAATGCCAAATTAACATTATTAACCCTTGGGATATATGGACAAACTAAACGAAGATAAAACCGAAGAATACACCATAGAACTATTACAAAATATTGGCTATGCTTATATACACGCTGCTACTATTGCCCCTGACAGCGACAACCCAGAACGCCAGTTAGAACGCCAAAAATATGATGATGTCATCCTCAAAAACCGCCTCACCCATGCCATTAACACCATTAACCCCCACATCCCCCTAGAAGCCAGAGAACAAGCACAACGCATCATTACCACCATTAGCAGTCCCGACCTAATTAATAATAACGAAACCTTCCATAAATACCTGACAGAAGGAATAGATATAGAATATCAATTAGACGGAATTACCAGAGGTGATAAAGTCTGGTTAATTGATTTTCAAACCCCAGAAAATAACGAATTTTTAGCAGTTAATCAATTTACCATCATTGAAAATAACCATAACTGCCGTCCAGATATTATATTATTCATTAACGGCTTACCCCTAGTAGTCATAGAACTAAAAAACCCCACAGACGAAAAAGCCACCATAGAAAAAGCATTTAATCAACTCGGAACATATAAAGCCGAAATCCCCAGCTTATTTACCTATAACGCTTTCTTAATAATTGCCGACGGTTTAGAAGCCCGTGTAGGTTCATTATCTGCTGACTTCTCCCGGTTTTTGAAGTGGAAACTTTCTGAAAAAAACGAACCCCAAGCAGGAAAAGAAATTGAAATAGAAACCGTAATTAAAGGACTATGTAATAAAACCACATTATTAGATTTTATTCGTCACTTTACCGTATTTGAAAAAACCAAACAAGAACACCCCCAAACCAAAATTACCACCATCAAAACCATTAAAAAAATAGCAGCATATCATCAATATTACGCCGTAAACAAAGCCGTTGATAGAGTCATTCAAGCTGTAAACCAACCCGTAGAAATAACTCAGGAATTATCACCAGAAAATAATTATCATCAAACTAGAAAAGGTGGCGTACTGTGGCATACCCAAGGCAGTGGTAAATCTTTATCAATGGTATTCTTAACTGGAAAACTGGTTTTAACCCTAGATAACCCTACCATCATCGTATTAACCGACCGTAACGACCTAGACGACCAATTATTTGATACCTTTGCAGCATCCCGTCAACTCCTGAGACAAGAACCCCAACAAGCAGAAAACCGCCAACAGGTACAAGAACTTTTAAACGTCGCCTCCGGTGGTATCGTTTTTACCACAGTGCAGAAATTCTCACCCCAAGAGGGAGAAACTATTTATCCCCTCATTTCCCCCCGTGCTAACATCGTTGTTTTAGCAGATGAGGCACACCGTAGCCAGTACGGTTTCAAAGCCAGAGAAATTGATATCAAAGATGAAAATGGCGTAATTATTGGTAAACAAACCCGCTATGGTTTCGCTAAATATATCCGTGATGCCTTACCTAATGCTACCTTTGTCGGTTTTACGGGGACACCAGTAGAAAAAACAGATCAAAATACCCCCGCCGTCTTTGGAGACTACATAGACATTTATGATATTGCCCAAGCCGTCACAGACGGGGCAACAGTTCCTATTTACTACGAAAGCCGACTGGTAAAAATAGACCTAGACGAAACCGGAAAACAATTATTAGCAGAACTAGACGAAGACTTAGAAGGACTAGGAGAAGGTGAAAACGTCCAACAAGCCAAAGCCCAACGCACCAAATTAGAAGCTGTCATCGGTGCAACCCAAAGACTAGAAACCATTGCCCAAGATATCATCCAACACTTTGAAACCAGGCAACAGGTATTTTTTGGTAAAGGTATGATAGTTACCTTTAGCCGTGCTATTGCCGTGCAACTCTACCAAGAAATAATTAACCTACGTCCTGAGTGGGGGAGTAACCAACTGGACCAGGGAACAATAAAAGTAGTCATGACTGCCGGTGCTAGTGATGGTGCAGAAATGGCTAAACACCACACCAGCAAACGAGAACGGAGTATTTTAGCTGGCAGACTCAAAGACCCCCAGGACTCACTACAGCTAGTAATAGTCTGTGATATGTGGTTAACCGGGTTTGATGCCCCCTGTTTGCATACCCTCTACATTGACAAACCCATGAAAGGTCATAACCTCATGCAAGCCATAGCCAGGGTAAACCGTGTTTATTTAGATAAACCAGGGGGGTTAATAGTTGACTATTTAGGAATAGGAAATGACTTGAGAGAAGCCCTAGCTTTTTATGCAGAAAGTGGAGGCAAGGGAGAACCTACATTAGACCAAGAAGCGGCTATTAATTTAATGTTGACTAAATTAGAAATAGTAGAACAATTAATGGCTGGTTGTGCTTATAGTGAATATTTCACCAGTGACACTGGACGGAAACTGCAAATTATTTTAGAAGCTGAGGAACATATATTAAGTTTAGAAAATGGTAAGGACAGATTTAATCAAGAAGTTACTGCACTGTCTCAAGCCTTTGCTTTAGCTGTTCCCTCAGCAGCAGCTATGAATGTAGCTGCACAAGTATCATTTTTTCAAGCTGTAAAAGCCAGATTACAAAAATTTGATAGTAACAGTAATGGACTTTCTCATCATGATATTTCCACAGCTATTAAACAAGTGGTAGACCAGGCATTAGTATCAGAAGGAGTAATAGATATTTTTGATGCGGCGGGAATTAAAAAACCAGATATTTCCATTCTTTCTGATAGTTTCATGGCAGAAATTAGAGGTTTAGAACATAAAAATCTGGCTGTGGAACTCTTGAAAAAACTCCTCAATGATGAAATTAGAACCCGTCAAAAAACTAATTTAGTGCAAAGTCGGAGTTTAAAAGAATTATTAGAAAATACTTTAAGAAAATATCAAAACCGTGTTATTAGTGCAGCAGAAGTAATTGAAGAACTGATTAATATAGCTAAGGAAGTTACCAAAGCCGACCAACGGGGGGAAGAATTAGGTTTATCTAATTATGAACTGGCTTTTTATGATGCTTTAGCTGAAAATGACAGTGCTAGGGATGTCATGGGAGTAGATAAACTGCGAGAATTAGCTATTGTTTTAGTGCAAAGAATCCAAAAAAACGCCAGCATTGACTGGAATATTAAAGAAAATGTCAGAGCGAGAATGAAAGTCATGGTAAAAAGGTTATTAAGGGAGTATGGTTATCCTCCTGATATGCAAGCTTTGGCTACAGAATTGGTGTTAGAACAAGCTAAATTATTTAGGGTTTGCTGAAAAAGTTATCTGTATTCTACCACTCCAGGCGATCGCTAATCTTGGTTAAGTCGCTTTATTTGTCTACTGGACAACCTGACAAAATTTTTGTCCACCGAGTGACTGGACAAACTAAAATTGTCCACTAGGAGAGTTGACAAACCCAGATGGACAGTCAAGACACAGAACTGATTAAAATTCACCTGTCACCTGTCCCCAGTCACCAGTCACCAGTCACCAGTCACCAGTCCCCAGTCACCAGTCCCCAGTCACCAGTCCCCAGTCACCAGTCCCCAGTCCCCAGTCCCCAGTCCCCAGTCCCCAGTCACCATTCCCCAGTCACCATTCCCCAGTCACCATTCCCCAGTCACCAGTCACCTGTCCCCAGTCCCCAGTCCCCAGTCACCAGTCCCCAGTCCCCAGTCCCCAGTCCCCAATTATCAGGGAATCTTAAAAAATTGTAATTTTTTTGGTCAATAAAGGTGATAATATGTATATTCCCTATTTATCTATTGAAAAACCATTCACCAATCATCCCGCTAAAACTACCAACGCTCACAGTTCTCAATAACACATCTCAATCACACTTTTAGAGAAACGGTTTATAATAGGGGTTCTAACTGATTTAGACCTTACGCAAGTGTCACACCAAAAATATGTCTTACGGTGCTTTAAACTGCATAAATCCAGTAAATCAATAAATTGTTGATATCTGATGCACCCTACCAATGTGACATTGATTATTGATAGATAGGGTTTGCTGAATAAACCTAAAACCTTGATATATCAAAGGTTAGAGGCTGATAAACACAGAAATTAGTGCAAGGGTTTTGAAGGGTATACCGGAAAAAGTGTGCATTTTTTGGGATTTCAAGAGATGGCAAAGAAATTTTCAAATCTCCTCCTGACTCCTGACTCCTGACTCCTGACTCCTATGCCCTCACGGAAAGACTTTCTCAGCAACCCCTAGATAGTTTCCTAGTTCTCAAACAGAGAAATAGTGTTGTAAAAAAAGAAACTCTCTCTTTAAGTGAAAGGGTGTTTAAGTGTGATAACTGTGGATTTGAATTTGACAGGAATTTAAACGCAGTTATTATTCTCTTAAAAACTATCAGTTAGGCAGTGTTTGCCTGTGGTGAATGGGGTAGTGCCGACATTACCAACATGAAGCAAGAAGTAAACTAACCTCAAAGTATATTTGAGTAGGTTTTATATAGTGGTTTACATAACGGCATATAGTGTTATATTTTGTAATACGCTGTGCTTGTTGCTGCAATAGGAAAATTGCTGGACAAAAGATAGCGGTATGTTCTTTTGCAATTAAATCTCAGGTAAATCCCAAATGGTGATCCTGAACAAATGGCCTATATCTGGCTAAAAGGGGATTAAAAAACACCAAGCTTCACTATCTAAATAAACGTAATAAACGTAATGTCAGGGAAAGCAAATTATCTAGATCAAGGTACTTCTTCTAAAAGTGCGGTGCATAAACACTTAAAAAAATAACGCGGCCATTTTAACATGGGTGAGCAGAAATGTAAACCTCAAGTTAAAATTTTTTTTCCCTAATTTTCCCTTAATTTTTAGTGATTATGTATTTCCCGACCGCTAAATCTTAGATTTTTTTCTTTGCGGTAGCAACATTTGTCACATTAATAACTCAACAATTTCACGATTCTTTCAGGAATAAAATATGAATCATCAATCATTGAATCAGGGTCAAAACATCACAATGACAAATATGGAAAATAGGTCAACTTATCAAGGTCAAAGATGGTTAGTTGAAGAACGGGATGCTTGTGGTGTAGGCTTTATTGCCCATCGCTGCAATATTGCCAACCATGAAATTTTGGCTAAAGCTTTAGATGCGCTGACTTGTTTAGAACATCGGGGTGGATGTAGTGCGGATCAAGACTCTGGAGATGGGGCGGGTATTTTGACGGCGATTCCTTGGGAATTATTGCAACAAGAAGGATTTAAAGTTGCTAATACTGGTAACATGGCTGTAGGAATGATCTTCTTACCCCAAGATGGGGAATCAGCCAAAAAAGTTAAAGAAATCTTTGAACAAGTAGCAAAGGAAGAAAATTTAACTGTACTGGGTTGGCGTAAAGTTCCTGTACGTCCAGAGGTTTTGGGGATACAAGCAAGAGAAAACCAACCCTACATAGAACAAGTTTTTCTTTCTTCGGCTGATAAAAGCGGTGATGAACTAGAACGGGAAATGTATCTTACCCGTCGTCGTGTGGTGAAAGCGGCGAAAAATATTTCTGAAGAATTTTATGTCTGCTCCCTTTCCAGCCGTACCATTGTTTATAAAGGTATGGTGCGATCGGCGGTATTGGGAGATTTTTACCAAGATTTAAAAAATCCAGCTTTTAAATGTGCCTTTGCTGTTTATCATCGTCGCTTTAGTACCAACACCATGCCCAAGTGGCCTCTAGCTCAACCCATGCGGTTACTAGGTCACAATGGGGAAATTAACACTCTGTTGGGTAACATTAACTGGATGATGGCGCGGGAAGCTACTTTAGATCATCCGATTTGGAAAGGACGCGCTGAAGAATTTAAACCACTGGTAAATACTGAAAGTAGTGATTCTGCGACTCTTGATAACGTGCTAGAGTTATTGGTACGTTCAGGACGTAGCCCTTTGGAAGCTTTAATGATGATGGTTCCAGAGGCTTACAAAAATCAACCTTCTTTAAAAGATCATCCTGAAATTGTTGATTTCTATGAATATTACAGTGGTTTACAAGAAGCTTGGGACGGTCCGGCGCTGTTGGTATTCAGTGATGGTAAAAGAGTTGGTGCGACTTTAGATAGAAATGGTTTAAGACCGGCGCGGTATGTCATTACCAATGATGACTATATCGTAGTTGCTTCCGAAGCGGGTGTAGTTGATTTCCCAGAAACGAGTATTATCGAAAAAGGTAGACTCGGACCAGGACAAATGATTGCTGTAGATTTAAACAGCAATGAAATTTTGAAGAACTGGGAAATTAAACAACGTATTGCTAAGTTACATCCTTACGGCGATTGGTTGCAAAAATACCGTCAAGAGTTGCCAGATTTGGTAAAACCATCAGCTAATGGAAATGGTAACGGTAATGGTCATTATGTAACTGAAAGTTCTGAAATACCCGATAAACAAACTTTACTGCAACAACAGATCGCTTTTGGTTACACTAGCGAAGATGCAGAAATGATTATTCAGCCGATGGCGAATACTGGTGCTGAACCGACTTTCTCTATGGGTGATGATATTCCTTTGGCGGTTTTATCGGAAAAACCCCATCTGCTGTACAACTACTTTAAACAGCGTTTTGCCCAAGTAACAAACCCACCCATTGATCCGTTAAGAGAAAAATTGGTAATGTCCTTGACGGTGGAACTGGGAGAAAGAGGTAATTTATTAGATCCGCAACCAGAACACGCGAGAAGATTAAAGTTAGATTCGCCTGTTTTGACTGATGCTGAGTTAGAAGCGATTAAATTATCTGGTTTTGGCACTGCTGATTTATCAACTCTGTTTTCTATTGATGCAGGTCCTGATGGTTTGAAGGCGGCGGTAGAATCTTTGCAAAAACAAGCTGCGGAGTCGGTGCGGGCTGGTGCGAAGATTTTGATCTTGAGTGATAAGGTTGCCCCAAGTGGTGAAAAGGGTATCAGTGCTGATTTGACTTATATTCCGCCTTTGTTGGCTGTAGGTGCAGTTCACCATTATTTGATCCGCGAAGGTGTGCGGATGAAGACTTCTTTGGTGGTGCATACCGCCCAATGTTGGAGTACACACCATTTTGCTTGTTTGTTGGGCTATGGTGCGGGTGCGGTTTGTCCTTATATGGCTTTGGATACGGTGCGTGACTGGTGGGCTGATCCTAAGACTCAACAGTTTAGGGAACGGGGTAAGCTGAATAATATTACTCTGGATCAGGCGATCGCTAATTATCGTCAAGCTGTAGAATCAGGTTTGTTGAAAATTCTCTCAAAAATGGGAATTTCCCTGCTTTCTAGCTATCAAGCGGCGCAAATTTTTGAGGCGATCGGTATTGGTGGCGATTTGTTAAATTTAGCTTTCCGGGGTACTACTTCCCGCATCGGTGGTTTAAGTTGTGCTGAACTGGCTCAAGAAGTGCTTTCTTTCCACAGTAAGGCTTTCCCAGAGTTGTCTGCTAAGAAGTTGGAAAATTTGGGCTTTGTTCAGTATCGTCCCGGTGGTGAATATCACAGTAATAGCCCGGAACTGGTGAAGGCGCTGCATAAGGCTGTAGATGGTAAGCAGTATGACCATTATGAAGTTTATAAACAGCATCTAAAAAGCAGACCTGCAACGGCTTTAAGAGATTTATTGGATTTTGCGAGCGATCGCCCATCTATTCCTTTAGAAGAAGTAGAGTCTGTCAGCGAAATCGCTCAACGTTTCTGTACTGGTGGTATGTCTTTAGGTGCGCTTTCTAGAGAAGCACACGAAACTTTAGCCATTGCTATGAACCGCATCGGTGGGAAATCTAACTCTGGTGAAGGTGGGGAAGATCCAGTTCGTTACAATATATTAAATGATGTTGACGAAAACGGACATTCACCCACTCTACCCCATTTGAACGGTTTGAGAAATGGTGATACTGCTTCCAGTGCCATCAAACAAGTCGCTTCTGGTCGTTTTGGTGTGACACCGGGATATTTAGCCAGTGCTAAACAAATCGAAATCAAAATTGCCCAAGGTGCAAAACCCGGTGAAGGTGGACAGTTACCTGGTCCCAAGGTTAGCCCTTATATTGCCATGTTGCGCCGTTCTAAACCTGGTGTAACTTTGATTTCACCCCCTCCCCATCATGATATTTACTCAATTGAAGATTTAGCGCAGTTAATTTTTGACCTGCATCAAATTAACCCCAAAGCTCAGGTTTCTGTGAAGTTAGTGGCGGAAATCGGTATTGGTACGATTGCTGCCGGTGTAGCAAAAGCTAACGCTGATATTATCCAAATTTCTGGACATGATGGGGGTACTGGTGCATCTCCTCTGAGTTCTATTAAACACGCTGGTAGTCCGTGGGAATTTGGATTATCAGAAGTGCATCGGGTGTTGATGGATAATGGGTTACGCGATCGCGTAATTTTAAGAGTTGATGGTGGTTTAAAGAGTGGCTGGGATGTCCTGATCGCTGCTTTAATGGGTGCTGAGGAATTCGGTTTCGGTTCTATCGCCATGATCGCCGAAGGTTGCATTATGGCGCGGGTGTGTCATTTAAACACCTGTCCCAAGGGTGTAGCGACTCAGAAAGAAGAACTGCGTCTACGCTTTACAGGTATTCCTGATCACGTTGTTAACTTCTTCTATTTCATCGCTGAAGAAGTGCGGAGTCTGTTAGCTAAACTGGGATATCGTTCTTTAAGCGAGTTGACTGGTAGGGCGGATCTGTTCACTGTGCGTTCTGATGTCAAGCTTACAAAAACCCAATCTGTGAATTTAGATTGTTTAACTAAGTTACCAGATGCTAAATCCAACCGTAGCTGGTTAGAACATGAAGAAGTTCACAGCAATGGATCAGTTTTAGATGATCAGTTCTTAGCTGATGCAGAAATTCAAGCAACCATCAAAAATCAATCTACTGTCACCAAGTCTTTCAAAGTTGTGAATACTGATAGAACCGTAGGATCAAGGTTAGCGGGTGCTATTGCTTCTCAATACGGTGATAGTGGTTTTGAAGGTCAAATTAACTTGAACTTCCAAGGTAGTGTAGGTCAAAGCTTTGGGGCGTTTATCTTACCTGGTTTAACCTTAACTTTACATGGGGAAGCTAACGACTATGTAGGTAAGGGGATGCACGGTGGGGAGATTATTATTAAACCCCCAGCAGATGCGACTTACAACTCAGCCGAAAATGTGATTGTGGGTAATACCTGTTTATATGGTGCAACTGGTGGGGTGTTGTTCGCTAGAGGTTTAGCGGGTGAACGCTTTGCGGTACGTAACTCTAAAGGTACGGCGGTTATTGAAGGGGCTGGGGATCACTGCTGCGAGTATATGACTGGTGGTGTAGTTGTGGTTCTGGGTAAAGTCGGCCGCAACGTCGGCGCTGGTATGACTGGGGGGTTAGGTTACTTCTTGGATGAAGATGATTCTTTCCCTGAGTTGGTGAATAAGACCATTGTGAAAATCCAGCGTGTAGCAACGGAAGCTGGTGAGAAACAACTCTATGACTTGATTAAAGCTCATAGCGATCGCACTGGTTCACCAAAAGCGCAGTTAATTTTACAAAACTGGTCAGAGTATTTACTCAAATTCTGGCAAGTTGTACCACCTTCAGAAGCTGATAGTCCAGAAGCTAATGTGGAAGCTGAAAAGGCTGGTAAACAGTTGAGTTCTGTTTAGTTAGCGATCAGTATTGCAGGAGGAAAACTCTAAAGTTGTTGGGAGTAAGTGTCATGTTTAGATGATGCTTACTCCTGGTTTTTAAGTGAAAGATTTGGTGATTGGAACTACATTTTTATATCTCACGCAAAGGCGCAAAGGAAGAAGGAAAGAAGAAGAGAGAGTTTTATTTTAAGCCGTGGCAGATGAAAGCCGCCCAGTAAACTGGATGTGAAAAGGGGCATTGATGGTTATAAGTTTTAATTTGATAAATCTGATATGCTAATTTTTGATATTTTTGATATTCACGATCATACTCTAAATACTTTGCATTATCTTCTTCTCCATGCGCTCCCATACCAGCAGCTATCTGTTTTATGGTTTGCACTAAATCTATATCTATCAGATGTTTGTTATTATCTAAAATTTCTGGTTCTTCTCCTCTCGAAGAATTTAGCAATTTATTAATTAATTCAAAATAAGCTTGTTTTTTTGCTTCATCCATTGGTAAAATCTTATCTGTAGGTATTATTTACAAATTTATTCAGCCCAAAATCTCCCTCAACTTCTCCATCAAGTCTTCCGCCAAATCTAACATTTCAATTTCATCAATTCCTCCATCACTAGAACCGCGATTACTTCCTAAAACCGCAACACCACCAACTAACAAATCCTTCGCAGCAAAAATTCTGTCATTCTCTGTTAATTGACTCAAACAATCTTCTAAACCTGCAATAATTTCATCAATAGATTTATCCTGTAACTGCTTGCGTACCTTCACAGCTACTATATCATCACTTTCTAAGAAAGCCGTCAATTTTTCTATATAACCTGGTTCATCCTCATCATCTCCCCAAGTTTGTAACCAATCACTATCTATATTCTCAAAATATAAATCTACACAATCAATACCATGATTTATCCAATCTTCCTGTAACCTTTTACCTGCTTCTAAATGTTCAAGGTATTGTGTAAAATTATCTGTTTTTTTAATTTCTATTTCTTTTACCATGATGACACTTTATCCTCAAACTGCAAATACAACTAAAAAGCTATAAATTAAATTTTAAGTAAATTCCTATCGGCAAATGATAAGTAAGTTCTAGCATCAATAATTATCTGTTGCAGGAAAAAGAGGACAAACTTTTTAGCAGTCAAAGAACCAGGTTTAACATCTTTAACCCAACGATTAATTTGTTTTAACCTAATTTCTAAACTGGGATCTATGGTTGATGCTGCCTCAATTAATGACTTGAGTTGTTCCTTAATCTCTTGTGGACGCAAAAATATACACCTAAAAAAGTGATTTTATGTTATCTATTTTAACAGTATTTAATAGTTTTGTCCAGCGAAAAAAAATGAAAAAGTAAAATTCTAAAATTCATTCCCATACAGAGTATGGGAACGAGAAAACGAGAAATATTTACCTCCTGCCTCCTTTCTCCTGCCTCAAGGGGCAACTTCTTATCAATTGATAATTGACAATTGATAATTGACAATTGTTTCATTCAAGGTTTAAAACCTCCTCTTTCAAGGGGAAAAAATCAAAAAATTCCGTTTTTTCAATCCTCTCCCTAGAAGGGAGAGGTAATTGTCAATTGTTCATTGTCAATTGTCCATTATTTAATAGCAGCTAACTGTTGCTGTTGATCTTGCATTTCCAAGAGTTCAGGAACAGTAACAAATTTATAGCCTTGCTTACGGAATCTACTGATAATTTCTGGTAAGGCTTGGACGGTGTGAGTGCGATCGCCTCCACCGTCGTGCATTAAAACAATACCCCCTGGTTTTGCCGATTTGAATATATTGTTAATAAGTCTAGGTACAGCAGGACGGGAATAGTCTATAGAGTCAGATGACCACATAATAATTGCATACTTATTATTTCTGGCGTAGGATACGACACCATTAGTCATAATTCCACCAGGTGGACGAAATAAACCGGATTTCACCCCTGTAGTTTTAAAAATAATATCTGTGGTATTGGCAACTTCATAGGCTGCGGCTTGGGCGTTCATGTGATGATACCAATGATGCCAGGTATGATTAGCAATAGAATGGCCTTCAGCAACTATACGTCTAGTTAAATCAGGATAATTTTTTACATTTTGCCCAACAACGAAAAATGTACCTGGAATATTATTTTTTTTGAGAATATCTAGAACCTGGGCAGTGCTTTTTGGCCAAGGACCATCATCAAAGGTGAGGGCAATAACTTTCTGGTTTGGAGGTAGGGTTGCAAATTTAATTGTTGCTCCTTGAAAGCGTGATGGTACATCAGTGATAATACCTTTTGCTTGTGCTTCTTTTTGCCAAGTAGTAAGCATAGCAGCTTTGAATTTCTCAATTCGCTGCTGAGTGCCTGTATTAGCCGCAATCTCATTGATTTTGATATGCTGGTTATTTTGAGCTTTAGAGGTATTTGCCCTCACAAGCATCATTAACCCAATACCCAAAGTACCAGTTAAACATAGCAATACAATCAAAATTCCCTGCGGCCAAAAAAATGACTTATTATTTTCCACTGCATAGCTCCTTCAAGGGTTAAACCGTCGCTCACGTTGATGACGGTAGTTTATAACATATTTTTTTTCTAAATGTTAGATACTCAGTTAGGTACTGGTAATCATCAAAACTACAATGGTAAATTACAGAAATTATTAAGTAGACAATTTATACTTACTGGAATTTGGTTGCCTCAAACGGTGAAATTTACCATTCAGTTACTTCCTTAAGTATGGAATCTATGACTTGTTTACTTTTATCCATAACTACAGGTAATAAATTAATAATTATTCCACATAACCAGCTTTGAGGAATAGAGTATCTAACCCAAAATAAGGACACATACTATCATTAACATTACTAGAGATGTATATTTTAACCTTGAAGTTTCTTCCTGCCTGTAAAAGAAAAAATAAAATTTTTCACTTGATTTTGTTGTTTTTAGAAATCTATCGAATAGATAGACAAAAAACAACTAATCATAGTTTCCCATGATTGAGTCTGAATTATTTGTTAATATAGATACTGCTGTATAAATAATTCTGAATTGGATTTTATTTGCGCCAAATTACTAAGATTACTCCTGTAACAATAAAACCTAATCCTACAAGACGCATCACAGAAATAGGTTCTCTTAAAATAAAGAAACCCAATAAGACGGAAAATATATAACCAACGGATACCGCAGGAGCAGCAACGCTAAGGTTAACTCTTGTTAGTAGTAATATGTATGCTATAGCACCAATACCATAACAGGTTAGTCCTAATAATAGTTCTGGTATGGTGATCATGTTGAGGATGAGATTAATAATGTTACCTGCATGAACTTTTCCTAGTTTCATGGCTCCTGTTTTGAGGAAAAATTGTCCAGCAACGCTGATGAGGACTGAGAAGAGGAGTAGGCTAAATTCTTGGGGTGACACTGGTATTTCCTGAGTATTTTAATGGTGATTTTTTATTAAACAAAAAGATAGACAAATTAGGGAATTAAATAATTAGATTATTTGAGCTAATTAAGTTTTTGTCAAACCTCCCATTTCCTTTACTGTATAAAGAGGACGACCTTTGACTTCTTCATAAATTCGACCAATATATTCACCTAAAATACCAATACAAATTAACTGCACTGAACCTAAGAAAAAGATGGCAATAGTAATTAATGTGTAACCTATTAAATTAGATACTGGTGCAAATATTCGCCAATAAATAACTAACAAGATCATAATTAAGGCAATAGTAGCTGATATGATACCTAAATAGGTTGCCAGTCTTAAAGGAACTGTGGAAAATGAGATAATACCATCAATTGCTAAGGATAGAGATTTACCAAAGGTATATTTTACATCTCCTGCATAACGAGGGCTTCTTTCAAAAAGTACGGATGTTTGACGAAAACCTACCCAAGCACGTAAACCACGAATGTAGCGGTTACGTTCTGGCATAGCATTGAGAATATCTACTACTTGTCTATCCATTAAACAAAAGTCGCCTGTATCTACAGGGATGTCAACTTTAGCCAAACGTTTGAGAATGCGATAAAAAAGATATGCTGTTAAGCGTTTGAACCAATTTTCTTTTTGACGGGACTTGCGCTGGGCATAAACTACTTGGTATCCTTCATGCCATTTGTCAATCATGGTTAAAATTAATTCTGGTGGGTCCTGTAAGTCAGCATCCATGACGATAATGCTTTTACCTTGGACAAAATTTAGACCTGCTGTGACTGCGACTTGATGACCAAAATTTCTCGCTAGACTTAGGTAACGGACTCGACTATCATGATGGTGTAATTCGCGGATCATGCTTAAAGAGCGATCGCGGCTACCGTCATCAATTAAAATCAGTTCAACTTCACCGTCTAATTGTTCCATGACATGAGTGAGACGGCGATACATTTCTGTGATGTTTTCTTCTTCGTTGTAGATGGGGATGACTAGGGAGTATATGGGCTGATTCACGGTGATAATTGATTTGATGGATAATTTATAATTACGGTTGGTTAAGTTGAGAAGTTAAGAGTACAAAGATAGTTTGCAGAAAATCAAGAAAATAAGTTTAAAGTATAGTAAAATTGGAGTATAAGCTAAAGAATTAACATGAATTTTACCACTAATTAACTTAACAATGTATAACGCAGAACTCCCAGATAACTTAGGTGATTTTGGAGAATTACTCGGTAGAGTTTTTTCAGGAGAAGAAGTTATTCTTTCTCAAGGTGGTACTCCTGTGGCTCGTATTTTACCTTTTTCCCAGCAGCCATTACCGCGAATACCGGGTTTAGATCGTGGTAAGGTGGTGATTGCTTCTGACTTTAATTCACCTTTACCAGAAGATATTTTAAAAGATTTTCTTAATCCCCTAGACATTGAGAATGAAAGTATTACTTGATACCCATGCTTTTATTTGGTGGGTTACAGACGACTTGCAACTTTCATCTACTGCTTACAAAATTATTACCGATCCTAGTAATGAGTTATTTTTAAGTTCTGCAAGTGCGTGGGAAATTGTGATTAAGGTACGTTTAGGAAAACTAAGTTTACCTGAACCTCCAGAAATATATATTCCTAAGCTGTTACACAGCTAAATTGTATAATCCTAATATTCTGAACTCTTGTTTAACAGGCAAGATGCCTGTTCCACTTATACAAATTAAATGCACAACAGCTTAGTCGGTTAAAAATAAATCGTTTCCAGAGTTTACCAATTCAAATGGCTAAAATATACAGTTATCAAATTATATACAAAATTCTCTACACTTATGGTTATAGATGATTATTAACTTTTTAGAAAAGATGATTCAGATTTACAAAGTGCGTCCATTCCAAGAAAAAGAATGGTTATTAGCTTTATTGGTAGCATCTCTATTTTTATGGATGATAGGTTTGGGTAATTTACCTTTAAGAGATTGGGATGAAGGTACTTATGCTATAGTCGCTAGAGAAATTTACCGTACTGGTAACTGGTTTTATCCTACCTTACAAGGAGATCCTTTTTTATTAAAACCTCCTTTGATGCAATGGTTAATTGCTGTTTGCTATCACATCGGAGGAGTGCAAGAATTTACTACCAGATTTCCAGGAGCATTTTTAACAGCTTTAGGAGTTCCTTTACTTTACTTAATTGGGCGTTTAGTTTTTTTAGAAACTTTACCAGCTTTATTTTCTGCCTTGGTTTATTTAACATTATTGCCTGTGGTGCGTCATGGTAGACTGGCAATGTTAGATGGGATGGTTATTTCCTTTTTTTTATTGCTATTATTTTGTGTGTTAAAAGCAAGAGAGAATAGAAAATATGCTCTGGGAATAGGTTTTTGTTTGGGTTTAATTACTTTAACCAAGGGAATGTTAGTGGTAGTGTTAGCGGGTATTGCAGGTTTATTTATTATTGCTAATAAACAATTAGCTTTATTGAAAAATCCATATTTATGGATAGGACTATTCTTAGGTAATTTACCTGCTATTGGTTGGTATGTAGCCCAATGGCAATATTATGGTGATACTTTCTTAGATGTGCATTTTCAAGACCAAGCTTTTGATAGACTAGGAACAGCAGTTGAAGGTAATACTGGTCCTGTTTGGTATTATGTACTTGAGGTAATAAAATATGGTTTTCCTTGGTTGTTGTTTTTGCCTGGAGGTTTATATTTAAGTTGGAAAAACCGTGATCGGGCTTGGGGTTATTTGGTGCTTATTGGTGCAATTGTTTATTTTTCTATAGTTTCTTTTATGAGTACGAAATTACCCTGGTATGTGATGCCTATCTATCCGTTTTTAGCTTTAGCAGTTGGGGCTAATTTAAGTTATATTTGGCATAAAAATCAGTTTAAAAGTAAATTTTTGATGGGATTTTTTGCATTTTTAACATTTGTTGGTTTAGGGGGTTGTGTTTATTTTAGTATTTTTGATAAACAGCCATTATTAATTATCATGAGTATTGTTTTAGCAATGACTATGGGCATAATATCATGGTTAATTAATCAGCATAACCGTCAATTTATCCCTGTTTTATTTACTGGAATTTATTTAGTTTTATCACTATTAATGCTTTCAAATTCTTGGATATGGGAGTTAAATGAAGCTTTTCCAGTGCAACCAGTGGCAGCATTAATTCGTCAGCATATTCCAGCAGGAACTACAATTTATACTTCTTTTGGTTATAATCGTCCTAGTTTGGATTTTTATAGTGATTGTAAAGTTATTGCTGTTACTGTAGAGGGTTTGCAGAAAATGTTAAATAAAGGAGCTTATTTGTTGGTTAATAATGATAGTCTTGAGAAAATAGATTTATCTGGAAGTAAGGTTTTCGGTAATGCAGAAAATTTTACTTTGATTTCACTAAAAACTAAATAGTTACTCATCGTCAGTTATTTTCCTCATCTAAGCAACCCATAAATCTCGTGCAAATCGTATAGAAAATGTCACCATTAGTATGGCAAAAAAACACATAACTGGGTATCTTATACGAGGATAACGTTCCAGGAATAAACCAAATGCAATGGATAATGAAACAATACCATAAGCATAGCGTTCAGCTGAAGCAGTAATTCCAGTATTTAAAATTAAACCATAGGAACACAGTCCATATACAAAGGTAACAAGAGGAATTTGATAACGGAAAAAGTATAATAAATATATCCCACCAAAAACAATCACTACTTTAAATAATTCATCTCCTGCTAACAACCAAAGTAATAACCATAGGAAATAAAATCCATAATGTACTTTTTGTAAACCTAATTGTAAGCGAAATCGCCATAAAATATAGCCAATAATGATAATTACTAAAAATAATAATGGATGCCAAGGTTGTTTAATATATCCAGATTGCCAATTATTAAAACCTATAACTACCTGCATTATCATTTTCCACCAACCTTCCCAAGCAAAACCTTTTGCATCTCCTCTCCATGCTTTTTGTGCATGAATAAAAGCCAAAGCATCACCAAATTGAATTTGACAATATAGACTATAAAAAATAATACCTAATGCAGTAGCTAAACTAGCAATATAGGCTTTTATAGGTCTTTTCTCTTTCCAGGAAACAAATAAAAAAGTAGGTAACAATGTAATTCCTGGTACTCTTGTTGCTGTAGATAATGCACCCCAAAAAGCTGCCCAAATATATTGTTTTTGATCAAAAGCTCGCAAAGCAGACGTAGTGCATAATAAAAACAAACCTTCAGTATAAATTACTGTACCATAAAGAGAATAGGGACACCATGCTAAAGCTGTTATTATCCACCTTGCAGCACTTTTCCCATAAAGTTCGTTTGCCCAAGAATAAAGTATAATTAGTGTTGCTAGAAATGCTAAGTTATTTACTAAAATACTGGACACTTTAAAAGGTACACCAGTAATCATTAATAAACGACATAATAATGGAAATAAAGGAAAAAAAGCTACTGTAGGGGTTTCTCTTAATTCACTAGAAAAATCATAGCCATGAGTGACAATTTTTTCATACCAAACACTGTCCCATGCGTGGAATACATCCCAGCTGAAGGTAGCAATAACACCGTTTGATGCAACTGGGAATAAGGGAGCAATTATTAACATTGTAACAGCTATCAGAAGTCGGCTAGATAGCCACATTGAGATAGTAAAAAATAAACCTTTTCTCGACAAATATTCGTAATGTAACATAGAAATTACTCGCATATAATATTCTTAAAACTATCATTTAACCCAGCCATTTATCTTGACCATATTTAATCCACTGTTCTACTAACATAAAGGCAGAAATTAAACTCATAAATAGCAAAATTTTATATTTCATATTACCAGGAATACATAGATAAAAATATCCTAAACCTACGAAAAATAATGGAGTAGCAAATATATATCTACCTAAGCTTAGTAAACGGTCATAAGTGAAAAACATAACCAGTGAATGAGCAGTAACAAAGTAAATACAAAGCCAAAAAATATAGTTTACAGCTAACTTGTTTGTATACTCAGGAAGTTTGATTTGCGATAAATTGATTTTATATTTTATTGATTGAATCAAATTGTAAGCATATACTAATATTAATAAAGGTGGATATATATATAAGGCATTCCACCAAATTCTATATTTAGGCAAAAATATATACTTCTGATTTTCAGTATATTTGTAATATGTGAAAATCAAAGCCAAGATCAAAATTATAAAAGGTAAATAAAGACCTATAATATCAACTAAAGGAGACTTAGGAAATAAAAGTAATTCTAGATGAATGCCTAATTTCTTACCCCAAAGACTTTGGTCATCAAAAGGAGCAAAAAAATTACCTCTAGTCTGGAGACAAAAGCTACCATAGACAGCATAGCCTAGTAAAGATGCAACCCAAATAGTTACAGTTGTTTTAATTAATAGATAATATTTTTGTAGATTATTTAATAAGTTATTCCAAGAATATATCTTGATTCTCAACATTTCCAAACCAATAATAGTTATTAAAGTTAATGTGGTTGCAAAAAATATTTGAATTAATACAGGTCTGGTTAAACTCATCAAAAATGTAATGATGAATAAAAAACAAAGTTTGAGATTTTGATTGATTTTATTATTAGGTAAACAAAGCCAGATAAATAACGTACTCAATAAAGAAAAAATGCTTTCTGTATAACCAAGAACTCTAAATATTGCCATTGGGTTAACAGTATACGCTAACATGATCAAAAAAGCTAATCTTGTACGTTTAAAAGCTATTTTTACAACCCAAAATAGTAAGAAATTATTAATAATAAATATCCCATTAGCAACAATCAAAAAATAATGTGCTGCTTGTTCTATGTTGTGGGGATGAAAGAGGTTACGAATAAGAAATGGCCAAAGAGGATAAAATGCTGTACAACTGGGTTTTATAGCCATTTCCGAATAATGTAAAACATCCCAATAATAACTTTTATAAGGTAATTGAGGAGGAATTTCTCTAGTTATTTGGGTTGCAGAAAAGAATTTATGAAAAGCATCAGGATTGAATAGCATTCCTAGTGATGCACAAATAATAAATATACCAGAGATGGCTAATGGTAATATCCAATTAATGTTTTTTATATTTTTTTTTCTTAATAACATTTAATCGCACATCCCTTATGAAGTTAAATCAACTTATAATTAGTACATAATCTCACTACCACTGCAAATATAATCCCAATAAATAAATAACCGGGAATTGGCGATCGCAGATAGTTAAATATCCTATCAAACTTATGTCTAACTAATTTTAATAATCTATTGTTTGCGGTGATCATCATAAATCTTATATTTTAATATTATAACTTTTAGCCTGGGAAATTTTCCACTCATAGAAGTAAGGCATATATACCATAATCTACTTGGTAGAAATTTTACAGTGATAGCATATTAACAAATACCATACTTTGGTTGCATCAGAGATATAACCAGCGGAAACATTAGAAAATCAATATACAACCTAGTTAAGCAATAACTATTACTAATATGTTAAACTGATATACATAGCTTTCTAATCAAACTAATCAAAAATATGCAACTCACAGAAAAGCAATATTACACCCCAGAGGAATATCTAGAATTAGAAGCAACTGCTGACTACAAAAGTGAATATATTGAAGGACAAATCATTCCGATGG
Organism: Sphaerospermopsis sp. FACHB-1194; assembly: GCF_014696235.1. Lineage (NCBI taxonomy): Bacteria > Bacillati > Cyanobacteriota > Cyanophyceae > Nostocales > Aphanizomenonaceae > Sphaerospermopsis > Sphaerospermopsis sp. FACHB-1194. The sequence continues at coordinate 29,152 of NZ_JACJPU010000004.1, forward strand.
CTGGTGCATCTATAAATCATAACCGCATTACAGGTAATTTTTACGCCGAGCTAAATTTTGCCTTTAGACAACAAGACAAATATGAAGTTTTTAACAGTGATATCCGTCTATGGATACCCCAAAAATTAATATATACTTATCCAGATGTAATGATTATTGCAGATGAACCAGAATTTTTCAATAATCGCAAAGATACAATTACCAACCCCCAGGTAATTATTGAGGTTTTATCTAAATCAACCAAAGGTTACGATAGAGAAGATAAATTTGCAGCTTATAGAACAATTCCCAATTTTCAAGAATATTTATTAATTGATCAAACCCGCATTCATGTAGAACAATTTTCTAAAACTGGCAAGAAAAGATGGAATTTATTTGAGTACGATGAAGAAGATGAAAACATATCTTTGGTAACTGTACCTTTGGAAATTTCTTTACAGAATTTATATAATAAAGTAAAGTTTGGAGTTGTGGAATCTGAATTGGAAAATAATAGTTAAATCTCGTCAAATTTAGCAGTATACTATACTTTGGTTCGGCTATATATCCAACGCAATAACAATATAATAAATTCAATCTTGACATAAGTGCAAATTAGACGGTGGTGAGTGTTAAAAGTGAGTCCTTAACAATTTATAGTTAAGAGTATCCGTAAATTGTTAAATCATTGTGAAAGCTATTACCCTTCTTGGTTCTACCGGTTCTATTGGTACTCAGACTTTAGATATCGTTTCTGAGCATCCAGACAAGTTTCGTATAGTTGGTTTAGCTGCTGGGCGCAATGTGGAGTTATTCGCAGCGCAAATTCGCCAGTTTCGCCCCCAAATAGCCGCCATTTCTGCTGCTGATAAGTTACCAGAACTTCAGGAAGCAATTAAGGACCTTGATCCCCAACCTATTTTACTCGCTGGGGAAGCGGGAGTGATTGAAGTTGCCCGTTATGGCGATTCCCAAAGTGTTGTTACTGGTATCGTTGGTTGCGCGGGTTTACTCCCTACTATCGCAGCGATTGAAGCGGGTAAGGATATTGCTTTAGCAAACAAAGAAACTCTCATCGCTGGGGGTCCTGTGGTTTTACCTTTGGTGGAAAAACACGGAGTGAAACTATTACCCGCAGATTCGGAACATTCGGCAATTTTTCAATGTTTGCAAGGTGTACCCAAAGATGGGTTAAAAAAGATATTATTGACTGCTTCTGGTGGTGCTTTTCGAGATTGGCCTGTGGAAAAATTGCCCACAGTTAAAGTTGCGGATGCTCTTAAACATCCTAATTGGTCAATGGGTAAAAAAATTACTGTTGACTCAGCAACTTTGATGAATAAGGGGTTAGAAGTAATTGAAGCCCATTATTTGTTTGGAATGGATTATGATGATATTGAAATTGTCATTCATCCCCAAAGTATTATTCACTCTTTAATTGAGTTACAAGATACTTCTGTTTTGGCTCAACTGGGTTGGCCAGATATGCGTTTACCGTTGCTTTATGCGATGTCTTGGCCAGAAAGAATTTACACAAATTGGGAAAGATTGAATTTAGTAAAATGCGGTAATTTAACTTTCCGTGAACCGGATCATCAAAAATATCCTTGCATGAATTTAGCTTATGCTGCTGGTAGAGCCGGCGGTTCGATGACTGCGGTTTTAAATGCGGCAAATGAACAAGCTGTGGCGCTATTTTTAGAAGAGAAAATTGGCTATTTGGATATTGCGCGGTGTATTGAATGGGTGTGCGATCGCCATCAAAATGATAACAAACAAAATCCTTCTTTAGATGACATTTTAGCAGCAGATCAATGGGCTAGACAGGAAGTTTTTACTGCTACTGAAAAGTTAGCTACTCAACCTCAGTTTATTTCTGTGGTTTAAGTTCTAGATTCCCGATTTCTTCAAGAAGTCGGGGATCTTCTGCGATCGCTACTCTTTCATGATATAATTAGAACGAATAAAAATAATATTGCTGCAATTGAAGCCATGGAGATAAATGCCATGATTACCCTAAATATAGATGAGATTCAAAACAATTTATCAGAATTTATCAAATTGATTCAAGAAGGTAATAGCTTGATCATTATTCAAGCAGATAAACCTATTGCTGAAATTAAACCCATACCAACAAAACCAACTCAAAAAGAACGCCGTCCTATTGGTTTATGTGAAGGTGAATTTGTTGTACCTGATAATTTTAATGATCCCCTTCCTGAAGAAATTATTAACCTATTTACAAATCCATGAAAATTATCTTAGATACTCATATCTTTTTGTGGTTTATTACTAATAATAAACGACTAGCAGACCAATATTATGATGCTATTAGTAATCAAGATAACGAGATTTATCTCAGTGTAGTGTCAGTTTGGGAAGCAACAATTAAATATCAATTAGGAAAATTACCATTACCAGCATCTCCTGAAATTTACCTTCCCCAACAGCGTGAAAAACATTTAATTTCCAGTTTATCTATTACTGAAACTACAATTACTCAATTAGCTAAATTACCACCGTTACATAATGATCCCTTTGATCGTCTTTTACTCTGTCAATCTTTAGAGCATGATTTCATCATTATGACAGAAGATAAAGCGATTCTCTCCTATTCAATGGTAAAGTTTTTCTAAAAATATAAAAAAGCGAATTGAGAAGTTTACTACCATTTTAATGGTAATATCTTAAACTAAAGTGCGATAGTTATTGATTTTGATCCTTTACAATCTTGCGTAAGCTCTAAATATACTGAATATTGTGATTATTTTATCACAGATGAATGCTTGCAAAATGATTAACATAACTAAATATCTTGCCATTTTCAAATATAATTGATAATCTAATTTAACAAAATTTTCTATTTTTTAGAAAAAGATGAGTATGATCATTACCTTAATAGTCGCTTGGATAATATTTGTCATCCTGTGGAAATTAGTCAAAACCACCATCAAAACTGCCGTAACTTGTGCAGCGATAGTGGTTTTATTATACTTCGGTTTTGGGATTACACCTCAAGATATTTGGCAGAAAATCTCTGAAATTACTCAAAATATCTCCCAAATACTTGTGCGTAATTAAACTTAACTTTGCGAAAAATAAATTTTTAATTGCTGATACTGTTAAGTAACATTTCAAAAGATTCCCAATCCCAAATCCAAAATCTAAAATTGTATTACTTGTATGAAGCCGAAATTTTCGCCAGTGCATCCTTCATTGCTGGAGGTAACTGACGCATAATTTTACCTCTTTCTCTGTCTAATGCTACCAATGTCACCTGAGCAGAAACATATAATTCTTGCTCATCAGCAGAAACAATTTTATAATCCCAGTTCATTCGCACACCGGTTACTTCCAACATCCGGGTTTTCACAACCGCCATCATTCCTAATTGCAGTGCGCGATGATAGCGTACTGATAATTCTACCACGGGTAAATCACAACCTAAAGCTACCAAATCAGCAAAATCAATACCTATAGAGCGCAAACATTCTACCCGCGCTGCTTCCATCCAAGTTAAATATGTACCATGCCAAGTAATGCCAGCATAATCTGTATGATGAGGCTGCACTCTGATCGGATATTCAAACCAAGTATCAAATTCAGTTTTTGTTAACTTGTCGATCGCACTGGTAGGTGGTAATTTTGGTTGACTTGGTGTTTCTTGAGTCATTTTCAATCTTCTGAATAATTGGTTTTCTTACCCATCAGATTTTAACAGACCTGCAAAACACTTGACAAAACCGCAAAAACAAGGTTCATTGTCGGTAATGGTGAAAAGGTGGTAGGCGTTGAAAAAACAAAGCCGCTATCACCAATTACCAATTACCAAAAAACAATTTCCTGTTTACCACAGCATATTGCAGGTAAATGAGGAACAAACAAGATCATAAACAAGATCGTAAAACAGTTTTGCACCAAGGCATTTTTACTGCTGAACACTTCTCTATCTTATTAGGCAATTTATCACTTCTTAACAAGAGTTTTATGACTTGTATAAGTTTGTATAGATTGCTTGACAAGATTAGCTAGTTCCTGCAATTGGCTAATTGCTTCTGCGCCTTCTAACTTCATCAATTCGCGGTCATCCCGCATTTCAGTCCAAGTAATTCCGTAATCTGATACTAAAAAGCGAATAAGATGATTATCTCCTAAACTTACCATGAACGAAGCACTGTTCATTTGGTCGCCACAGGTGTAGCAAGAAGCTGGGTAGCCATTACGCTCTAAAACTATTGCCAAGGCTTGCAAGTTCATTACCAAGTCTTGGACAAATTCCCTATGTTGATGTGCCAGTCTCAGAAACACTTTTTTCCTCCAGACACCACAGTCATTTGAGTATCTTTTATATTTTCTTTAGATTTTCCCATCCTTTGGTATTGTATACTATACAATTCCTAACAGATAGTTAAGTCTGTAATTAGTTACCCTGCTTAGGGTAGTGGATAACTATTCTGTATGTCGTATCAAACAATTCAGTTTGCAATATATAAATCTCAGATAAAACTAGCAAAGTTAACATTGTCTTTATATGTTTAGCACTAGTCTCCTGAGTTTAGTCAGCAATCAGCCTTCAGCCTAACTCAAATCTCCTGCTAGTCAACCCGGTAACAGTTGCATATTACACCTTTATAAGTAGTGTTTAACCGAATTAGCAGTATTTCTTAACTCTAGCGTAAGTTTTTGCCTTTTTCTTCCCATCTCTATTTTGGTGAATTTATGCTTCGTCTACTATTGATTAACAAAGTGCAAGCTTTCTGAGGCTCACAGTACCTAAAACCTTGCACAATTTTAATTTTAATCATCCTCAATCCCTTGATTTCTCTGAGTTTTACGTTTATTCAGCAAACCCTAAGTAAATTTCGTTAAATTTTATACTAAATTTTAGACACAGAAAACCCCAAATCTACAGACTTCCTCTGAAGATAGCGGAATCAAGGATCAGGTAGTAGCCATTTAGGCAATAGTTTCGATGTGACTGGGGACTGGGACAATATCTTAGGGGTTGCTGAGAAAGTCTTTCCGTGAGGGCATAGGAGTCAGGAGTCAGGAGTCAGGAGTCAGGAGTCAGGAGGAGATTTGAAAATTTCTTTGCCATCTCTTGAAATCCCCAAAAATGCACACTTTTTCCGGTATACCCTTCAAAACCCTTGCACTAATTTCTGTGTTTATCAGCCTCTAACCTTTGATATATCAAGGTTTTAGGTTTATTCAGCAAACCCTATCTTAGATTTTAGATTTTAGATTGGAGTTCATGAAATATAATCCAAAAACCAAAATTGTATCACCAATCACCAATCACCAATCACCAATCACCAATCACCTGTTCACTACTTTAAGCCACTACTTGCCACCAACCAAAAGCGGGTCCGATAAAACGGATTGTTACCCATACTACTACCATAGCGCCAATACCAATCCAAGCTCCGCGAGTAGTGATTTTCACAAACAATTCCGCTTGAGATTTAGTGATAGGAACCCAGGGTAAAATGCGAGTTTCTTGCCCGTATTGTTCTCCTAGTGTGCTTTTACGACGTTTTGCTTCACCCATAATCAATAATTTAAAGTTCGTTTTAGCTTCTTAATCTATGTTCGCAGGAATCACGGCGATTTTGGAAAGAAGTCAGGAGTGAGAATTTTTAGTTTTCCAATCACCAATCACCAATCACCAATCACCCATTTGAATTGTCTTCATTATTGGGAGAAAACAGACTGGGATCGAGATAATTTAAGCGTGCTAGAGGACTTAGAGCAGCGAGAATTTGAGCGCCATAACTGCGGTTCACAACACGACTATCAAGTAAAGCCACGATACCTTGATTTTCCCGGACTGGGGCGATCGCTCGTTGCAGTTCACTTAAAGCAGTAGGTAATAAATATAACCTAAACCAATCTTGGTGCGATCGCTTGTAATGAGCTACCCTACCAGCCACCAAAGGATTTTCCAAAGATGGTAAAGGCAAAGTTGCAATTATTAACAACCGGGGTGCTGGTAAAACATCTTGATGCGATCGCCAAAATTCCCAACCACTCACCAAAATTCCATTTTCATCCAAACAAGTTTTTTCCACCTGTACCCGTGAACCAAACTCCGAAGCCAAAATTGCCCCCACCCTTGCTTTCAGCGGCACATCCCCCACCAAAACCACAGTCATACCTGGAGATGTAGCACTTAAACAAACCAAAGTACGAACTTGATGAATAAACGCCCCTTGAAATTCCGGTGTATTAGGTAAAGGCAACTTATAGGGTGCATAAAGTTGAATTGCCTCCCCTTGACTATCACTAGAAAACTTCAAACAAGTCACATCCTCCAACCCCAAACGCTGACGAAATAGAGGAACTTCCGTTTCTGGTTCTACCGCACTACCAATCAATACCACAGGTTGCCGCTGCCAAATAGGGGCGAGTATTTTAGCCAATTCCATCGGGGCATAATGTAAAGAAAATAATCCTTGACGACGAGCAATAGTAGCCCAGAAAAGAGCAGAAGATAGGGTAATAGGGTGATGGGGTGATGGAGTGATGGTAGTAGGAGAAAAATCCTCGGTCAAGTTTTGGAACAGCAGCCAAAATTCCTGCCAGCTTTTTGGTAGATTACTTATAGACTCGAAGCTAGAATACAAACCTTGTAAAATTTCAATTTCCCTTTGAGAAATCAGATAACAGTGGTACGGGTTTTCTGGATGTTGGAATAATTCATGTGTCAATTGTACCCTAGCTTCCCGAATTACCTCAGCTTCCTGGGGACAAGCCAACATCAGTTGCTCCCAGTCATGAGGTTGAATATCTTGAGTTAGCTGATCACGTACCCAATCTTCCAAATCATCAACACCATCAATAATAGTAGGAATATTAGGGGGAAAACTACCATTATCAGCCAACTGCCCTTTTAACCAAGCTTGGGGGGAAGTTAACAGCAACCCTTGAAAATCAGAACCAGGCCAAACTTCACCTGTTCTAATGGGTTTATTAGCTGATAACCACTGCTGTAACCTGGGAATTTCTATATTTAGTAAACGCTGCTGGACAGTTGCCGATGCCACAATAATTACAGGACCATGCCACATCAAAGCAGACGCGATAAAACTGGTGCGATATCGACCCTGGTAGCCACAAACAGCCCCGACTTGAATTAAAGCACTACGTCCCAAACGCAAAGCCCGTGCTACCAACCGTGCCATCGTCAAGTGGTGAGGCCAAGTTGGAAAACCCTCTTGCGATCGCAGAAAGTTATGTAGTGATAAATGAACTTCAGCCTCAATCACGCGCTTTTCATCCCATAACAAATGACTTTTTTCCGAACTGCCACACTTTTATTATGTTGTCAGGGAATAGGGAATAGGGAATAGGGAATAGGGAATAGGGAATAGGGAATAGGGAATAGGGAATATTTATTTTTCTTCTTCCTCCTGTCCCCAGTCCCCAATCCCCAGTCCCCAGTCCCCAGTCCCCAGTCCCCAGTCACCAGTCCCCAGTCCCCAGTCACCAGTCCCCAGTCACCAGTCCCCAGTCCCCAGTCACCAGTCCCCAGTCACCAGTCCCCAGTCCCCAGTCACCAGTCCCCAGTCCCCAGTCCCTAATCACCATTCACTAACATCTTTACATTATGCCAACTTACAAAGGAATTTCCAGCGAAGCCTTCAGACATCCACTAGATCGCCAAGCCGAGGAAGCTTTACGCAGTTTACCGGGCTTTGATTTAATCGCTCGTAAATTTGTGGAATTTGTCTATGAACGTCCGCAATTAATTTATTTAATGGGCAATAATATCCAAGTTGGACCACGCCAATATTCCACTATTTACCAGATGTTTCGCGAATGTGTACGGGATCTGGATATTTACCCAGAACCAGCACTATTTATTTCACAAAACCCCCAAGCCAACAGCTACGCACTAGGGCAAGAAAATCCTTACATAGTAGTTAACACTGGTATACTCGACTTACTCAATGAAGCCGAAATTAGGACAGTATTAGCCCATGAACTGGGGCATATTAAATGTGGTCATACTATTTTAATTCAAATGGCGATGTGGACAATGAGCGCCGCTTCTACCATTGGCGAATTAACCTTTGGTTTGGGAAATTTAGTCACTCAAGCTTTAATTTTTGCCTTTTTTGAATGGCGACGTAAAGCCGAATTATCCGCAGATCGCGCCGCATTATTAGTCATGGATGACCTCAATACAGTCATCTCAACCATGATGAAAATATCAGGCGGTAGTAATAAATATGCCCATGAATGTAGTTTACAAGAATTTATTCAGCAGTCAGAAAAATATCAAACACTAGATGATAATAGACTCAATCAAGTATATAAATTTCTCATGTATAATGGCGCTCAAGGAATGATGATGAGTCATCCTTTCCCTGTAGATAGAGTGCATTATTTACGCACTTGGGCAGTATCAGAAGAATATCAGCAAATCAAGCAAGGTAACTATCAAAAAACCCCATCAGAAGGTGCAGTAAATGTTAAAGTTGAAACACCTGAAGATGAAGCAGAAACATTAAGAAAACAAATTGAAGAATTACAAAAAGAAATTGACAAAATGAGAAAGTGAGGTAATTGGTAATTGGTAATTGGTAATTGGTAATTGGTAATTGGTAATTGGTGATTGGGAAAAATACAAATAACTTCCCCTGCTCCCTGCTCCCTGCTCCCCTGCTTCTTCCCTAGTCCCCATTCCCCATTCCCCAGTCCCCATTCCCCAGTCCCCAGTCCCCAGTCCCCAGTCCCCAGTCACTAACTTTCTGGTTCGCAGTCAGGAACACCTTCTCTAAATACCCGACTAGCGAGAATATCAACCGCTTCAATGGTAATTAAATCTTGTTTATTTAATTTTTTGCCACTACTCAATAAACGATTAGCTTGACGCAAACGCGCCCTGTCTATAGCATTTCTCACACTACGAGCATTAGCAAAATGGGGCATATTCTTCCGTCTAATTAAATATTCACGGAAAGCTGTTTCTGCTTCTGAACTAAAACAATAGTTCTGATTTTTGACTATAGATTGAGCGATAATCATCAAATTATCAACACTATAATCATTAAACTCAATGTGTAACCCAATCCGGGAATTCATTCCTGGATTACTATGAAAAAAATGCTCCATTTGAGTTTTATAACCAGCAAGAATGACAACTAAATCATCTCGCTGATTTTCCATTACCTGCATCAAAATTTCAATGGCTTCTAAACCGAAATCTCCGGGATGATCAGGACGATATAAAGTATAAGCTTCATCAATTAACAAAACACCACCCATTGCATTATTTAACACTTCTCTGGTTTTGGGTGCGGTTTGTCCAATACCTTGCCCAACTAAATCATCTCTCGTGACTAAAATTACGCTTTCTTTGCGGATGTATTCTAAACGATAGAGAATTTCCGCCATCCGCATAGCTACAGTAGTTTTACCCATGCCTGGATTGCCTAAAAAGGTCATGTGTAAACTAGGCGCACCAGCATCTAAACCCAGACTTTTACGGATACGGTCAACCAACAACAAGGCCGCCATTTCTTTAATCTTGGTTTTGACGGAATTTAAACCGACTAATTCCTGATCTAATTTATCAAGAATGTCTTGTACTTGAGATTCCCGGAAAGCAGTCTCTAAATCAATTTCTCTTTCTTCAGTAAGGTTATTGTTGATTGCGGTTTTTTCTAATACCTGTTCACTCATGACTATCACCTCTGATCATGACTTTTGATAATGACTTTGATGATAGCGTCAAGTTGGGAAATATAAAAGAATGTAATTCTAATACCTCTTATATATATTTCTTTATTATCAATTTCTGAATTTAGTCATAGAGAAAAAATATAGGTAATTGGTAAAATTTCACCGGGTTTTCAATCTCTGTCCCTAAACGTAGGAAAATTGTGAGAGTATGACTTATTCTCCAGTCTTAAATTTGATTTAGGTTGTTCTCAACATGAATATTCAATTGACAAAACGGTTATTAGCGTTAGTGCTTGTTGTTTTTTTAGCTTTGTTATTACCAGAAATTACTATAGCTTCTGCTGATAGTTCATCTAGTTCATCTATTTCTCCTCAAGTCATTTTCACTGCATTTAGCGAAAATACTAAAGATACTATTACTGTTTCCGAAAATGATTTAACTCCCCAGGAACGTCAAAAACTGCAAGCTGTCCGTCAAAGACGCAACAAGGAAATTCTGGTAGTTTTAGATGTTGAACAACAGAAACAACTTGCCTATCATTTACATCATGGTAGTAACCTTAACGAAGCAATAGAAGCGGTTAATTTAAGCTCAGAGCAAAGGGATTTAATTAATGCAATTATGGATTTTACTAATTTGAAATTGCAGGGAATTTTTTCCCATCATGCTTTACTTGACCGTCGTCAATAAGTTTATAGCAATTCCCTTGAATTTAGTAAAGTAAAATATTTAGATACCCCTTATTCAGCAGTTCCCCGACTTCTTTTATTTCAGGACTTACGCAAAAAATAACGAAAGTAGAACACCGATTGATTAATCGTAAGGGCGAAGCATTCGGACAGGTCTAATGGTTTCAGCGATAGGTTATCACCCGAATGCTTCGCCCCTACAAGGTAAAGGGTTTTAGCTATTTTGACTTGTACTGAGCGACTTGTACTGAGCGACTTGTACTGAGCGCAGTCGAAGTAAGTCGAAGTAAGCCGAAGTGCTTTCAAAAAGTGCAAGCTTTTATGAGGTGGCAACTGAAAAACCTTGCACTTAATTCCTACTTAAAGAAAAAATAGTTCCTATCCAACTCTTGAAACTGTCACCGTGGCGTAGCATCTGTCACTGGTCCTTCACAGATAACTTTTTCAGCAAACCCTAACTAACCAGTAACTTCAGCCATTTCAATCACACGGCCTTCATAGTCCTTCACCAAAAAATTCAAAGGTTTTTGATTGCGAATTTTAAACTTCAAACCCCGCACTTCCACCCGCATTAAAATCAACTCCAAACAATCACGGTCAAAACAAACATGACGCTGTTGATTTTTAGTTCCTAAACTCGCACCAGTAATAATGTGCAGTTGAGTATTTTTCTTTAATTGATACCATAGTCCATCACTGCCATTAGTCATGGTTTTATTAGACCAACTGGGACTAGAAGACATATAAAGCGGATCAATCCCCGTTGCACCAATAGTTTGTTCGTAGTTGTAATAATAGTGCAAAGGTACTTCCGCAGCGGGCAAATCTAGCAAACCTTCATAGAGTTGTCGGGCAATTTCCAAATCTGACACCATCACAGTATAAACTTTTGGGGCGCTGGTAAGAAACATCCACATTGCACCAGCATAAGCCGCCAACAGCATAATCATAATGCCTTGGGTAGAGAAAAGGCTATCCAAAGGCAAGGAAGGTAAGAAAGAAGCTAAAGTCAAGGAACTATGCAATATAGGTATCAAATTAGCTGCTATAACCATGAATAAATGAAGATTGTATAAAGGAGCGGCTTTTAGTATCGTCAATAAAGACTAGCATATAGCCATTTTTTTAGTTTATCTCAGGAATAGGCGACTGGGGACTGGGGACTGGGGACTGGGGACTGGGGACTGGGGACTGGGGACTGGGGACTGGGGACTAGGAATCAATCCAAAAATTACGCAAAATATCTATCTCTCAAACCCTTAGTTCTCTGTGTTCTCTGTAGCTCTGTGGTTAGTTTATTCTATGGCTTGCGTGTAAGTCCTACAATTTCATTTTTCCCAATCACCAATCACCAATCACCAATTACCCATGACTGTTTACTAACCTTGACTATGTATATTTTAACAACCATTTACTAAAACGCTTGTGCAAATACCATCCTTTCCTGAAGCTAACCATCCGCTGGTGAAGTCGCTGTTTCATCACAGTGATCAAGAACTGCTGACTTTGTTGAGGCGCTATCCTGATCATGGCAAATACTTTACTGCTATTTTTTGCCGTTATAGCCCTATAGTCTATACTTTGATTCAACATTCGGCGCGATCGCCTGTCCAGGCAGATTATCTATTTGCGCTGACTTGGCGACATATATATTATGAACTCGGTGGACTATATTTAACTAACCCAGAAACAGGGGAAGAAGTATTAACTCTGCAAAACTGGTTAATCAACATTACAGCTTTTTGTATTAATGAAATGAAACTACCACCAACGGAGGCTATTCATTATTCACTTAAAGACACGTCACCCCCGTTATGGTGTTATATAGAACAGGCATTAGATCAAGTACCGCCATTATTGCGCTTGATTGTCTTAATGGCGCAAACTTTCCATTGGAGTGAAACTCGCATTTCTGCTTACTTACAAGCTGAAGGTGAAAAAATTTCTCCTCAACAAGTAGCCAATTTGCTTCAAGAAGGTTATCGTATGCTAGAAGACAAATTACCAGCTGATATTCACGCTATTTACTTAGATGAAGATACTGCTTAAAGCTGAAGATGCTATCCGTCGTCGCTTGGGTATAGCTCGTGATCATCAGGATTTTCACAATCAGATTTTTGCACTTAATAATCATTGATAATTTATCGCCCGAATGCTGATGCTTCCAGCACGCTTCGCAAATGCCCGTACAGGAGTCAGGATAAAAATGACTAATAACTAATAACTAATAACTAATAACTAATAACTAATAACTAATTCAAAAACACTGATCCATTTGATTCAATTCTCATTGCACTTCTATCCTGGTTGACATCAGTTGTTTCTTTTAATGTCACTTCTAAAATTCCTGTTTCTTCACCAGGTTTAGGTGTCACCATCAAAAGTCCTCGATCTTGTCTTTGAAATGTCACTGTGACAGGTGTATTCAAACCGCGAAGGGTGACATCTGATTTACCTGCTAATGTACGTGGTTCTGTATCACCAATTACTTGATAAGTTATATCTGCCCTTGTATCATTAATTAATTGGATATTTGCTTTACCATTTGCTAAATCAATTCTGGTGCTGGGTTCTTGTCTTTGTTCTGGTGCAGGTGGTTGTAACACCCTACCGGAAATGGGAGGAGTTGGTTGTTGTTGCGTATCACTTCCCGGTATATACCCCCGCTGGTAAAGATTATAAGGCGGTTCATTAAAAATACTAGGATTGGGATTAAGTGGTGATGGTGCTTCACCTCCAACACCTAAACCTCTTTGGTAAGGTAATGGGATAACAGGAATTGGTATTATCCCTAGTTGCATGAGTCTGAGAGTTAAAGCATTAGGGGGACATCCTGCGGGAACTAATACCCTATAATTATGTGGTTCTTCGTAGAAAATACCCGGACAAGGATTCACTTTAGAAGTCGGTTTTGGTGACATTTGTTGTGCCATTCCAACTTGAGGAATAACTGATAAACCAATCAGTAAACTACCACAAACAGTCCCAACTAATTGAGTATTTTGGGCAAAATTCATTCCTCTTACTCCTGTAATTTGATTTGAGATTTTGGATTTTGGATTTTAGATTGTAGATTTTAGATTGTAGATTTTAGATTGTAGATTTTAGATTTATATCCCCTCTTCCCTCTACCACTTTCACCAATTACCAATTACCAATTACCCATCACCAATTACCCATCACCAATTACCTAATTAACCTTCTTCCCAAAGTTGGCGAATTTTATCAGGCAACCAGATGGAAATTTCTTGAATTATTTCTGGTGATAATTCGTCTTTTGTGGCAGAAAATACAGCTTTAATTACTTGTTCTACTTCTACATTTGGTGGCATTCCACCTTCATTTGCAATTCTAAATAAAAAGCGATCGCTATCAATTCCTTTAAACATTCCTATCGGTTGTAAAGGTGGACGTATGCGGCTTAAAAATGCCACAATTGGATTTGTATCATGCCATAAATCAGCAATTTCTAATTGCAGGGATTTATCTTTAGTTATTTCTGCTGGTTCATGCAGTTCTACTTCTACTCTGTCAGCAGTTTCAGTATTCATTAAATCCCGCATTACCCGAAATACAACTTCTGTTAAATCTCTTGCATCAAAAATATCTGTCACCCCACTTTTAACCATCACCTTTTCTAAAAAAGGTAGATTTTTATCAGCAATAGCAACTGCTGGTTTTCCATTTGATACTTTTGGTTTATTATCTTCTAATTTCTCTAATAGTTTCTGACCTTTTTCCGTCATTTCTGCTTTTTTGAAAGTAATCAAATGTGGTAATGGTCCATCCGGTGCGCCCAGAGTATTAGCAATTCGCAAATCAAATTCCTGGGGATGAATTAAATCAGGAACATCTTCTTGAGTTGCGTAAGCATTACCTGTAAACTCAGCATTGATATAATGCTTTTGATTTAAATAATCTAAATGTCCTAAAAAGTCAGCAATTGTGATTCTATGTCCAGGAAAATCATCTTGATTAAAATGTATTTCGTGCATTCCCTGACCAGTTGCGTTGATTTTTTTGAGTAAATTGTAAGTGACATCTTCTCTGATATAAATTGGCATTTAATCCTCCTATATTCTATATAGAACCAATTTTTAATCAATATTAATAGACATTCCAATCTATCAATGAAATCAAAATTCAAAATTTAATTAGTGATGTGTACGGATTTTTGTTCAAAATTCAAATATTATTCCTATAGATATAGCGTTTCCCAGTCTCATGAGGTACACTCTAATTTATTTACTGTTCTCAATTCTCAATTCTCAATTCTCAATTCCCAATTCCCAATTCCCTAACATAAAAAACTTTGTACCTCACTAGCTTGGTAAATGCTATTCTCATATTAAATTATGCAACTAGCTTTCTTCATCTATCACAAGAAACAAATGTTGCATAAATAAGTAACTCAACCGTAAAAAATGTCATACCTAATATCCAGATCCCCGACTTCTACCGACTCTTGAGGGCAACCACAGGGGGTTTGCCCCTACTGAATTATATTTAATACTCCAGAGAGATGGGTAAAGTGACAATAAAAGTAGTACCTTTACCAACAACACTTTCCACTTGAATTTGTCCTTGATGATGTTCCACAATAGCTTGAGCGATCGCTAAACCCAAACCTGAACCAGTGCTATTTTCCCTTATTTCCCGACTTTGATGAGAACGCGCTGGATCTACACGATAAAATCTATCAAACAATCGTGGTAAAGACTCACTAGGAATACCAATTCCCGTATCACTGATTTTAATTTGTAAACAAGTAAAACCATAACGCATTCCCGCAACTCGCCCTAACTCCACCTGTACCTTTCCTTGAGTTGGAGTATATTGCAAAGCATTACCAATTAAATTTGTAAATAACCTTACCAGTTCATCCCAGTTACCCATCACAGTAAACCAATTTTCCTGTAATTCTGGGTCAATTTCCCCTGGCGGATCAACTAAATTCAAAGTTAGATAAATTTCCTTGTCTGTAGCTAAAAGTTGTTGTTCTTCCACCACTTCTATTAACAAAGCATCCACAGGACAAGGTGAAAATAAAACTGCACCAATACCACTATCTTGTCGTGCAAGAAATAATAAATCATTCACCAACCTACCCAAACGCTGAGTTAATCTTTCTACTAATTTTAACTGTTGACGATAATGAGAAATACTACTAGATTCTAAGTCTAAATCAGCCAACGCCACTTGTACATTAGTTTGAATTAAAGCGATCGGACTTCTGAGTTCATGGGAAGCATCAGCTGTAAATTGTTTTAACCGTTGGTAAGACTCCCCCACAGGTTCCATCGCTTTACCAGACAAAAACCAACCACTAGCAGCTACCGAAAGCACCATCAACCCAGTACCCAAACCCAAATCAAAAATTAACTGACGACTGGGTTTAGTCACTTCAAACCAAGGATGACTCACACGCAGATAACCTAAAACCTGTCTTCCCACCTCTACCCGATGGGTAACTTGTCGCAATAACAGTTCTGAGTCTCCCCATCCCCCCATCCCCACTAGACGCACAGTTTCACCCGTATTACTATGAATAGGAATATTTAAAGCTTCGGAAAAAGTTGACCACCGTAATTCACCAGTGGGACTAAACCATTCTAGGTCAATATGATCATCTTCCGCTGTATCAGCATTATTCCGAAAACTCGCTTCTACATTGACACGGAGTTCATCAGGTTGTACATTAACGGGTTCAATGACTAAAGAACGCTCTACCACTTCCACCACATGATTTAGGGTATCATCAATTCTTTCTATCAGAGTGCTGCGGACATATAAATATACCCCAGTGGCAAACAAGAGTAGTAAGATAGCAGTAACAGCAGTGTACCAAAGAGCAAGACGGCGACGAGTAGCTTGAAACATTACACTAGGGAATAGGGAATAGGGAATAGGGAATAGAACAGTTTGTTTTCGTCCAACTTACAACTTCTATATTTCCCCATTTTTAAATATCTCTTAACCAAAAATTAATATATTAGTTAGATTAATTAACTACTACATCTAAATATTAACTCTTACCTCTTACCTCGTGCCTTCTGCGTGACATCTACTAGCCCGTAATTAATTATGCCAAAATCTAAAAAGACTGCCCCTAGCATTAACCTGAATGATTCAAAATACTATATCAACCGCGAATTAAGCTGGTTAGAGTTTAATAGTAGAGTATTACACGAGGCTTGTGATCAACGCACCCCACTACTGGAACGGTTGAAATTTTTGGCTATTTTTAGTTCTAACTTAGATGAGTTCTTTATGGTGCGAGTTGCAGCCTTAAAGCAACAGGTAGACGCTAAAGTAAACTCCTTAACTCCTGATGGACGGACACCCGAACAACAACTAGATGAAATTAGGTTGCACCTGAACCCGTTGGTGAAAAAACAGAACGAACAATTTGAACAAGTTTTACAACCGCTGTTAGCCAATCATGGTATTCATATTCTGAAATATATAGAAATGAATGAAAAACAGCGAAATTATTTAGATAACTACTTTAAAGAACAAATCTTTCCCGTACTGACTCCTTTAGCAGTTGATCCTAGTCATCCTTTTCCCTACATTTCTAATCTCAGCTTAAATTTAGCTGTGGTGGTGAAAAACCCAGAAACAGAAGAAGAATTTTTTGCCAGAGTTAAAGTTCCTAATGTTTTACCGCGATTTATACCTTTACCATCAGAGTTAGGAATTGACAACAACGGAAAAACCGCTAACTGGATCGGTGTACCATTGGAACAGGCGATCGCTCACAATCTAGAACATCTGTTTCCAGGGATGAATATTCAGGAATATCACCCCTTCCGCATTACACGGGATGCTGATCTAGAACTCGAAGAAGACGAAGCCGATGATTTATTATTAGCTATTGAACAAGAATTGCGTAAACGTCGTATGGGGGGAACACCAGTTAGGCTAGAAATTCAATCCCAAACACCAGAAGTTTTACGTTCTCGGTTATTGCAAGATTTGGAATTAAGCGAAAATGACGTTTATGCCGTAGATGGTCTATTGGGACTACGAGACTTGATGTATTTTATGGCTTTACCATTGCCAGAACTGAAAGATCCCCCACGTCAGTCCGTTGTTCCTTCCCGCTTGCAACGCCTCAGAGAACCCAGTATAGACCCAGATGTATTAGACGTAGAAGAAGGAAAAGATTTTTTTGCTGTAATTCGGGAAAAAGACTTACTGGTACATCATCCCTATCAATCATTTTCCGGCACAGTGGAGCGTTTTATTACCCACGCTGCCTGGGACCCTCAAGTATTAGCTATCAAAATGACGCTTTACCGGACTTCCGGGGATTCACCTATTGTTAATGCTTTAATTGCCGCCGCAGAAAATGGTAAACAAGTTTCTGTATTAGTAGAATTAAAAGCTCGGTTTGATGAGGAAAATAATATTTACTGGGCTAGACGTTTAGAAAGAGTTGGTGTTCACGTTGTTTATGGTTTAGTCGGTCTAAAAACCCATAGCAAAATTGTCATGGTAGTGCGCCGAGAAAAAGATCGGATGCGTCGTTATGTACATATTGGGACAGGAAATTACAACCCAAAAACAGCACGACTATATACAGATTTGGGTTTGTTGAGTTGTCGGGAAGAATTGGGCGCTGATTTAACAGATGTGTTTAACTTCTTAACAGGATATTCTCGCCAAAAAACCTATCGAGAAATATTAGTTGCACCTGTGAATATGCGCGATCGCTTTCTCGAACTAATTAACCGAGAAATGGAAAATGTCCAAAATGGATTTTCCGGGCGCATTGTTGCTAAAATGAATTCCCTCGTCGATCCGGAAATTATTACTGCCCTATACAATGCTTCCCGTGCTGGCGTACAAATTGATTTGATAGTCCGGGGTATATGTTGCTTGCGTCCAGGACTCAAAGACATCAGTGAAAATATTCGCATTATCAGCATTATCGGTCGCTTTTTAGAACACTCCCGCATTTTTTACTTCTACAACAATAATCAAGAAGAAATATATATCGGCAGTGCTGACTGGATGCGTCGTAATTTAGATCGTCGAGTCGAAGTTATCACACCTATTAGAGATCCAGAAATTGCTAAAGATTTGCAAGAAATTCTGGGAATTATGTTAGCAGATAATCGTCAAGCTTGGGATTTACAAGCTGATGGTACTTATATCCAAAGACGACCCTATGATGATTCTCAAGAAGCTAATTCTCAAAAAATTCTCATGTCTATGGCTTTACGTTCTACACACACCACATAAACAGGGACTGGGGACTGGGGACTGGGGACTGGGGACTGGGGAAATGAAGAGGACAAGGAGCTTTCTAGCAGGGAGCAAGGGGGAAAATACCTCTCCCCTGCACCCCGCCCCCCGCCCCTCACAGGGGTAGGTTTTTAATATTATCTGTTGAGGCAGGACTAGGAAGACAAGGAGGGAAAGTAGACAAGGAAGATTTTCTCCGCACAATAGTCTTTTTGTTACCAAGATAATATGATTTTGTACGGTTTTCCTCCCTTGTCCACTATCCTTCCTTGTCCCCCAAGTCTTGCCCTCACGACAATGTAAAATACCTACCCTTGTGAGGACCCCCGCCCCCCTGCTTCTTCTGCCTCCTGACTCCTGCCTCAAAACTTCATCATTTCTTTATACACAAACACCCGTTATTCATCCGTAGGATAGAGTTAAGACAGGCACTTACTCCCATACACTATAGATACTCTTGTATATAATTTTCAGTTTCCGGGAATGGTAATGTTGTCCTGTGAGTCTTTTTCCTTGCGCGTTCTATTGGTTGATGATCATGAACTAACTCGTTTAACCCTACAGTTCGCTTTTTCTGCTCAAGAGAATATGCAAGTTGTAGGTTTAGCTAGTAATGGTCAAGAAGCTATAGAAATGGTCAAAAGTTCCCACCCTGACGTAATTGTGCTAGATTTACATATGCCAGTTATGGATGGTTGGCGTGCTTCCGGTTATATTAAATCTATATCTCCAAATACTCAAATCCTGGCTTATTCATCAATAGATGATGCACACTTGCAACAAACAAAGGCAATGCCCAGTTTTGATGAAGTTTGCAAAAAAGATGTACCCACAACAGAACTCATCGCTTTGGTTAGACAACTAGGCCAGCGTGCTATCAACAATTCAGTGATGGGTTAGTGAAGATTTTTTTAGGAAAATCAAGATTGTCGGCTGTACCGGAAAATTACGGTTGCCGACGTATATTTTGATTTTGCTTATTTTAGATTATTTAGGGTTTGCTGAATAAACCTAAAACCTTGATATATCAAAGGTTAGAGACTGATAAACAGGAAAAAAGTGCAAGGGTTTTGAAGGGTATACCGGAAAAAGTGTGCATTTTTTGGGATTTCAAGAGATGGCAAAGAAATTTTCAAATCTCCTCCTGACTCCTGACTCCTGACTCCTGACTCCTGACTCCTATGCCCTCACGGAAAGACTTTCTCAGCAACCCCTAATTAGTTTCTGATTCGGGAATATTGCGTCTAAATTCATCAATTAAATCATCTAATTCTTCTAAAGCTTGATTTACATCAACTCTCAAAGTGCCTAAATTTGGTTGTTCCAGAAGACTCAGCAAGTATTCACGTTTACTTTGAACTGAGGCAATTCGTTCTTTAAGTGTTTGTAGATCCATTGTTTTATTCCTATTTTACCTATTCTTCATTAAACTTAACGCAAAATCGGCTAAAGCTGATCAATCAAGAATAGATCCCTGACTTCTCAAAGAAGTCGTGGATCTGGGTAAGATGTTAAGAAATGATCAACATTTCAAATCATGCTGGGCAAAATTTCTTTGGGAACACTCGGTTTAACCTTGGGTAGCATATTAACCATTGTCGGTTTCGTCGCTTATGCTGCTGATAACGCGACTCTCAACTTGGTGGGCTTTTTTTATGGCTTTCCTCTCTTGCTGGGAGGTTTAGCACTCAAAGCTAATGAACTCAAGCCCATACCCTTTAGCCAACCTACCACAGAATCAGTATTAGCACTCAGAAAACAACAAGCTACTGTAACTCAAAATAAAATCCGCACTGACATAACTAGATTTTGCTACGGACAAGAAGCTCATTTAGACCGGGCGTTGACATACTTAGGTTTGAATCCTAACGATGAAGAACGTCCAGTAGTGACTGGTTTAAGAGAAATAGAAGTTAACGGTGCTTATTCCTTGATTTTAGAATTTGATTCGCCTTTTATTCCTCTTGATATTTGGCTACAAAAACATGAGAAAATGACTAAATACTTTGCTCCTAATGTTGAGGTGAAAATTACACAACCTGATGAAGATAGAATTGAACTAGAATTAATTACTACTCAAAATTAATGGGTAATGGGTAATGGGTAATGGGTAATGGGTAATTCGTAATTGGTAATTGGTAATTGGGAAAAATAAAATGATTACCCAGTCACCAGTCACCAGTCACCAGTCACCAGTCACCAGTCACCAGTCACCAGTCACCAGTCACCAGTCACCAGTCACCAGTCACCAGTCACTTTTCTAATCTCACAGCATACCACTGTAAATATTTTCCTGGTCCTACATCTAATTCACAACTGGTATCAATTAAATATTGTGCTTGTTCTGTGACAGAATCAAATTTCTGGATATCAGGAGTTAAGTCATCAAAAGCCAGTTGTTTTAAAGTATTTTCCAGCTTTTCTAGTAATTCTGATTTCGTCAAAAATTGTTCTTCTTGGTTAGTTTCGAGAACAACAAAATTGTCCTCTTCATACATTAATGGATGTGGCATTTATGAATTTATTTGCTAAATAAAGGTTAATTAAATTGTGTGTCAGGAGTCACCAGTCACCAATCACCTATGATGGATAAACTGGTAAAGTAAAATGAAACCATGCACCACCATGAGGATTTGCATCTACCCAAATTTGACCATAATGCGCTCTAATAATACGTTGACATAAAGCCAGACCAATCCCATAACCATCTGTTCCTTCATCTCGTTGCAGACGGAAATGATTTTCAAAGATGCGATCGCGGTTTTCTGGGGGAATACCAGGACCTGTATCACCAATACTAAACTGTACTTTTTGAGTGGTGCGGTGTAGTCCGGCTAAACTAATCATGCCTCCTTCGGGTGTATATTTAATAGCATTATCCAATAAATTTACTAAAACTTGACGGATACGCTCAGGATCGGCATATACATAAGGTAAATCTTTGGGGATATCTGTTTCTATTTTTTGAGCTTTGCTAATATAGCGATCGCGTAATTCTTCCAATACTTCATAACTAAGTTTTCCTAATTCTACTTTTTGTGGTATGATATTAAATTCTTTATCATTTCCCCTTCCCACTTGTAACAAGTCAGCTATCATCCGGTCAATGATTCGTGTTTGATTACGGGCTTGTTTTAAAAAATGTTCAGCCATAGCTGGTTTTAAACGGTGAAATGCTCCCTTTTCAGAATTGTAGTTATTTTGAAGCGTTTCTATAGCTATAGCAGCAGCAGTTAAAGGATTACGGAGGTCATGGGCTAACATTGCCATTACCCGGTCTTTAAATTGTAACTGTTCTTGCAGTTTCTCTTTTTCCTGCTTCAAGTTAAAAATTTCATCTGAGAGCTTGATCAACTCCGCAGAAACAGCAACAGAATGTATGGTAGATGTGGGTAATGTTGCCCGCACATTCTCATCTTTGAGTTCTTGTAAGTCTTCCTGTAACTTTAAGAAAGCGTCTACAGCAACTTGCCAGCGAGGCCACCAGTTTTTTAATTGGGTTATAATATTGCTTCCCGCCAGAGTCTGTTGAGGTTCTGGATGAATTTTAATTAAAGCCGGCGTTGCTACTAATTTAAAATGTTCCGCTAGATACGGTTGTTGGCCGACATCAATAATTTGTAGTTCAAAACTATACTCTGTTTCTAATTCTCTTAAATAAGAGCGTATGCGCTGTACCTGTTGTCGGGACTTTGGTCGTCCATCGACAAAAAGCAACAGCTGGAGTGGAGCCTCAGAATAGATAGGCTGATCCTGGGAAACTTGCATGTAATCTTGTTTCAGCACTGGTAACAACCTGGCGACGCTTTACAGAAAGTAAAATAAACTGACGGTTGTCGATGGTCGTTGTTTTCTTCCAATTTAATATCTATTTTAAATTTTTCATACACCCATCAGATTGGCATTTTTGACATGAGAAAAATCTTTGTGGGACTTTCACTGTCTTTGACGCTGGGTTTTACTCCCAGTTTTGCCTTAGCTCTGGAATATAAGTCTCAGTTAGACCTGAGTCAAAGTGTTGATTCAGTAGCAGGAGAAAATATATTTTATACCAAAGCTATGCAGCTAGTACAACAGCAGATTTATTTAATTGCTCGACTTGAGCAAGCACTGAGCAGTTCAGACCCCAACAGAATGAGATCCGTGAGGGGGCAATAACTGTTTATACCCATTCTGTAGAAACTTTTCTCAAACGTCAGTACCCAAGTCCGAAAACTTTGTGTACCGCAAAAGGAGATTTGTCTCAACAGTCTGATTTAACTGTGCAGTTAACTGATTCTCAATTACAAATTTACTGCTCTTTGTATGCTGCCAACCAGGAATTGTTAAAATTATCCCCAGTTACAGATCGGCTGTTGTCTCGACGGGGTGAGTTAGGGTTAGTGAGAAAGTTACCTTTGGTTTCTGGAGAAAGAAAATCAGATCTGGTGATTTCTATTGCACCAGTACAGCGTCCTGATCTTAGTAAACCTGCAACACCTTTTATTCCTAAAGAACCAAATTTAACTTCTTCCCCATTACCAGTGGTTGGCAGCCCGGCAAAAACAGCTATAGCTAAACTATAAACCGCCTATCCAGCCCGCGATCGCACCACCAGAGGAAGCTATCAGCACTCTTAGAACTGCCAATCAAATCTTGCAAGCAGCCCAAAAAAGATTTCCTGACAACATCAAATTTATCAATCCACAGGAAGACGCAGCGACACTAGACCGTTTTGCTTACGACATTGATTCCCAAGAAAAACAAATCTACACTCAGTTTTTGCAATTGCCTAACACGGGCATTTTTCGAGTTTTACCTGATTCAGCCTACCGTCGTCGGCCGAATACCCTCCAAAATCGATTACAACCAAGTGTTATTGAGCGTTATCCTTTTCCCTCTGTAGGTGAGGGTAAGGGAGATTTTACTCCTAGTTTAGCATTGAAAATGATTGACGATAACTTCCAGTTATTCCCTCAAGGAATAGATTATGGTTTTATCGTTAATATAGGTGATGTACCTTTAGAAAAATTGGATGGTAGACTACAAACTCTTGATCTATCAACGCGGGACTTTTTTCTCAACTACCAACCACCGAGAGAGTTAAAAGCCTTACAGGTAGATAGAAGGCGGTTTATTACAGGTAAAAATCAAAATTGGCAACAGTCGCAAATTTATTTGAGTGGTGCTAAAGCGGAAGTAAATAAAACTTATTTAGTGCGATCGCTCCAATTTCAACTCCCAGAAATCATCTCAGAACGTCAACCCGTACGCCGTTAAAATAGCCGTATCAGGCAACAATTAACAGAAGTGCCTAGTAGTGATACTATCATAGCCTTTCGTGCCGTGCGTCGCCGTCCTGATGGCAGCTACACTATTCTTTGGCGAGTTCTCAACCAGTTACCCGCACCGCAAATAAATGATTTAGAAAAATATGTGATTGGTGATTGGTGATTGGTGATTGGTGATTGGGGACTGGGGACTGGTGATTGGTGATTAGGTTATTTATCTCCCTGTTCCCTGTTCCCTGTTCCCTGAAATGCTAATGTAGAAATTGATAATAAATATCTATTTGTGATTTCCTGTGGTGCTTTATAAAAATCCTGTTATCTTTTTCAGTATAGCTGTTTTACTTTCTACCTTAACAGCCTGTGCTAATGGTCCTACTGCCAAAAATTTAGAACAGTCTTTAGCAGCAGATCCTAGACTGCAAACAAATACTGCGGTTTTTGGTGAAAACAAGAATCCAGAAATATCAACTGCACCTAAAGTTGAATTACCTGCTGACTTTCCTCAAGAAATTCCTATTTATCCCAATGCTAAGTTAGCAGAAATTCAACCTGCAAATAATAATTCAGATAATTCAGATAATTCAACAAATTCAGAAAATCAAACTGAAAATAGAATTGTAACTCGTTGGCAAAGTGCAGATCCTAGTAATATGATTGCCAACTTTTACAGCAGTGAGTTTAAAAATCAGAATTGGCAAATTTTACAACAACCACAAGACGATACAGAAGGAACTTTTGAAGTCAAGCGGAATGATTTATTATTGAAAGTAGCAATTAACCCAAAAACCGTTACAAATCCAACACCAAATCAACCACAAACAGCTACAGAATTAACAATTGAATATACATCTAATAAGAGTAATAGTGTAACTGCAAATTCTGGGACAAATTCTGGGACAAATTCTGGGACAAATTCTGGGACAAATTCTGGGACAAATTCTCAACCAGGAGATTCGCAATTTATTGGACCAGTTTCACCAGGGGTTGATGTTTCTAATCAACCAACAAATACAGAAATTACAGCAATTGAAAATTCACAACCTCAAGAATTTACTGATTTGAATAAAGTACCACCAGAATGGCGGAAACAGATTGAAGATTTAGGTAGATTAGGAGTTTTATCAATTGCATCAAACTCCAATAACAGCAATTCTAATCCTACAAATGCTCAACAATTTGCACCTGATAAAATCATCACTCGCAGAGAATTTGCACGCTGGTTAGTAACTGCAAATAATGTCATGTATGCTAATAATCCTGCGAAAAAAATTCGTTTATCGTCCACAAATACACAACCAGTCTTTAGAGATGTTTTACCTAAAGATCCTGATTTTCCAACTATTCAAGGATTAGCAGAAGCGGGATTAATTCCTAGTATTTTATCAGGAGATACAACCGCAGTTTTATTTCGTCCTGATGCACCTTTAACCAGAGAAAATTTATTAATGTGGAAAGTTCCTTTAGATACCCGTCAAGCTTTACCGAATGCTAATTTGGAAGCTGTGAAACAAACTTGGGGTTTTCAGGATACAGAAAAAATTGATCCTAAAGCATTAAGAGCAATTTTAGCTGACTTTCAAAATGCAGAACAATCAAATATTAGGAGAGTTTTTGGATATACTACTCTTTTTCAACCGAAAAAAGCTGTAACTCGTGGGGAAGCTGCTGCTGCCATATCTTATTTTGGTTTGCAAAGTGAGGGGATGTCAACTACTGAAGCTTTGAAGTTGAAAGGGGAGTAAATTGTCAGAGTGAGGATTTTTGGGATTTGGGTATGTACAGGATTGATTTATTTGTCTGAATCATGATGTCCGGGATTTGAGGATTTATGGCTAACGCCACGCTTCGCTATCAGGATGAGATTTAGGAAGATAGAAAACTGTTATTTTATAATTAAGGAGTGATAATTTTTGATAAAATAAGATATTGAATTATTATTTCTAGGGTAATCTTAATTAAGAACACATACACAAAAACCATGAATCAGCTTTTAGAACAAGCATTCGCTTTAGTATCACAGCTACCAGAACAAGAACAAAATGAAATTGCTCAAATAATTTTTCAAAAAATAGTTCAGAATCAACAATTACTGCAACCCAAATATATGGATAAAAATATAGATTTTATGCAATTTGCTGGTATTGCTAATTCAGAAGAATCTATATTGTTACAGCAGCTTGAACATGAGATTGAAGAACAAAGATTACTAGACTCATCAAGGGAAATTGAATTGTGAAAAAAGTGATGTTAGATACTAATATCATCTCATATTTTTTGCGAGGTGAAACACAAGTAGTTCAAAAACTTCGGGAATATCAAAAAGTTGACTTAAAAAATAATCTAAAGTTTAATTCCTAGTTATTCAAATTCCTTCTGGTTGGCAAATTTTTAGATTGTCAGAATCAGGATTTACAGGATTTGAGGATTTACAGGATGTTATTGTGAGAGATGTTCCAGGTTTAACTATAGGTCTAATTCCAATAATGTTTGATCATATCTACCAGTTAATAACCAGTATATTGGTGCTATTAAACCAAATGGTTTCCATATTTTAGGATTTTTAATACCTTGATATCTACCTTGACAATTTGCTTGTGAAGTATCTCCTATCATCCCAAATGCAGAATAAGCAAAATAAGCAACTGCACAATTCCAATTATTACTCCAAATTTGTAAGGCTAATTTTGTATGAGGAAATTTCAGATCCACAAATTGATGCAGATTATTTTTGTAAGGATATACTTCAGGTAGATCAAAATGAGAAAACATTACTGCTATGCGATATTGAGGTTTATCATTTTGATAGATTTTTAAATTTAATATCCTTTCTAATACTGTGAGACTGTGAGCTATTTCAATATCATTTATAGCTGTAGATTTAACCACTGCCTAATACTGGTACTTATTCTGGCATAAGATGGTGGTGAGTGGTGGTTTATTCAGTAATTGGGCGGACAATCTTGTTAGAATCTTTAATGCCAACCCACATCCTGTAAATCCTGAAATCCTGGATATCCTGATTCAGACAAAAAATCAAACTTCCATAAACTGCGGAGATTTGATTTCCGCATCCTCACCAAAATGCTTATCTACCAAAATAGCAACTTGTGAAGGTTGAACTTTAGTATACCGGGTTTTATCTGGCATGACTAAATTAGGTCCAGCCTTACAATTTTTCATGCAACCAGTACCTTTAAGATCAACTGTATCCTGTAAACCGCGATCGCTCAACTCAGACACCAACACCTGACACAACGCTTTACCACCGCGTTTCATGCAATCAGATTTTTGACACATTAAGATAGTTTGCTTTTTCGCTCGTTTGGGTTTACTCGTTTCCGGTGCTAAAGACACTCTTTCCATATTTAAATTAGGCGCAATTATTTCTACTTGAGAGCGCCCAGCCATTACCCGTTCAGCTTTTAACGTGACTTCCTCTTTTTTAGCGTCATACTTTTTAGTACCTACCACCTGTAACCAAGTACCACGAGGTAAACGCAAATCAAAAGCTACCCGTAAATGCTTGGCTAACTTTACATAACATTCACCGTCAGAAGTCGCTAATAATAAACCTTTTAACTTATAACCATCTTTAATCACAAAATCTAAAAATCTACCTTCTAGGCAAAATTCTGATACTTCTACACCAGTATAGATACTCATCTTTCGTTCACCCAAGATTAACTAACTACAAAGCAGATAAAAGGAAAACAGAAAATAATTACAAATTACAAGGCTTGATAACGCAAACGCAAACAATCTTTTAAATGACAAATTAAATCTTGACGAGAAGCTTTAACTTGTCTCACCACACTCCAAACTTGGATAGCTATTTGTGGGTTAGTAATTTCTACCTGCAATGGTTGGTTACTCTGACAATGACAAGGAATATCTAATTCATTTAAGCGTTGATAAACTTGCCAACGTTCTGACCAACTCACATCAATAACGTGCTGTGTTCCTAATTGTGAATTATGTGAATTAGAGAATTTCAAGTGAATTACCCTCAAAGTGCAACAAAATGGCAGTAAATAAAACAGAATAACCCCCTGTGACTGGGAGTTTATTGGACTTGAGCCTTATCAACCAGAATAGCGTAAGTGCAAATTATTGTCATTAAATTTGCAAAAAATTTTCATAAAACTTGAACCACCACACCCCGAAGGGTGTTATGCACAATGTGTAAATAAAGTCAAGGATATTAGCAAACAAACAGAGATGAAATTAATAGTTAACACCAGACATAAAAGGAAAACGAATACTTGCAGCGATAAAAATTAGAAATTCTGTCATATTTAGCAGACTGGCATGAAAATTTTTTAATGTTAAGATATAACAAAAAGCAGTAGTTGAAAAAAACAACTGCTACAAAGCGAGGAGAACCATGTCTGATACTCAAACTTTGATTCAAAATTTTGGTCAAGTATATGACAACCCTGTATTACTAGATCGCAGTGTTACCGAACCAGTAATTGAAGGATTTAATATTGCATTAGCTAGTTTTCAAGCACTTTACCTACAGTACCAGAAACATCATTTTGTAGTTGAAGGTGCAGAATTTTATTCACTGCATGAGTTTTTTAAGGAAAGTTACGAGGAAGTACAAGATCACATCCATGAAATTGGTGAACGTTTAAATGGTTTGGGTGGTGTTCCCGTAGCTTCTTTTACTAAATTAGCTGAATTATGCTGTTTTGAACCAGAAGCAGATGGTACATTTTCTTGCCGGAAGATGATAGAAAATGACCTAGTAGCAGAACAAGCAATGATTAGCTTAATTCGCCGTTTAGCCTCTCAGGCAGAGAGTTTGGGAGATCGGGGGACAAGATATCTCTATGAACAAATCCTGCTAAAAACAGAAGAAAGAGCTTATCATTTAGCACATTTTTTAGCTAAGGATAGTTTAACATTAGGTTTTGTTCAAAGAACCACAAACTAAATTTAACCTCATCTTAAATTTCTGCATTTATATAGATGCAAAATTTAGTAGAGTAGATTAGAACCGAAAATAAAAAATTGGCAGCTAGGTAAAACCACAGATGAGTTACCTATCTGTCATTTTTTGTATTTATCAGTGCAATTATTATTAATTATATAAAATGCAAATATTTGTCATTTGCTGATCAAGCAGGACTTACGGAAAACAGAAAGGAGGTAGGGGTAATTCATGAATTACCCCTACGAATAAAACATCACTAAAAATTGTTAAAAATCATATTTAACAGTTATTGAAAATAAATTTCAGGAAAATTTATCAACTCAGAAGCTATAAATTCTCAAAAATAATCTGAAAAATAGGATCATCATAAAATGAACATTCATCCTCAAAGCAAATATTCAGGAAAAAATCTCACAATAGCTGCAAACTATTTAGGACTTACGCAGAAGTTATGGAAGAATGAACCGCAGAGGCGCAGAGGACGCAGAGAATGAGAGTTTGAGAGGTATTTTGGGTGAGTCTTGAGTTTCTTCCTTTGCGTCTTTGCTTATTTGCGTCTACCCTGCGGGATCTCCTGACGGAGATTGCGCGAAACACAATATCTGGAAAAGAGAATTGTTCAGTTATTCTTTTACATCTGCGTTTATCTGCGTGTATCTGCGTTAAATTACTCAAGATAACCGAAAAATTAGGCTACACTGTTAAAAAATCTACCTAATCACAAGAACTAAGAAAACTTAATAATAAATATAAGGACTAGGGGTAAAGACCCTTAAAATAGTCAAGATTTGTATTTTCCTGATCTAAAGTAACAACTATGCCTCGTCGTCAAGATATCCACAAAATTCTTCTGTTAGGTTCTGGTCCTATTGTCATTGGCCAAGCTTGTGAGTTTGACTATTCTGGTACTCAAGCCTGTAAAGCTTTACGGGAAGAAGGTTTTGAGGTGGTGCTGGTAAACTCTAACCCGGCTACTATTATGACTGATCCAGAAACGGCCGATCGCACTTATATCGAACCGCTAACACCGGAAATGGTAGAAAAGGTTATTGCTAAGGAACGTCCTGATGCTCTTTTACCGACTATGGGGGGACAAACTGCTTTAAATATTGCGGTTGCTTTAGCAAAAAATGGGGCTTTAGAAAAGTATAACGTCGAATTAATCGGTGCGAAATTACCAGCGATTGAAAAAGCTGAAGATCGCAAGTTGTTTAACGAAGCGATGGATAAGATCGGGGTGAATGTTTGTCCTAGTGGTACAGCGTCAACCTTAGAAGAAGCTAAGGCGATCGCCGATCGGATAGGATCTTATCCTCTCATTATTCGTCCTGCTTTCACAATGGGCGGTACTGGTGGCGGTATTGCTTACAATAAAGAAGAATTTGAAGTGATGGCACAGGTTGGTATTGATGCTAGTCCTGTTTCTCAAATTCTTATAGATCAGTCTTTATTAGGTTGGAAGGAATATGAACTAGAAGTGATGCGGGATCTTGCGGATAACGTTGTCATTATCTGTTCTATCGAAAACTTCGATCCGATGGGGATTCATACAGGTGATTCTATCACAGTCGCCCCTGCCCAAACTCTCACAGATAAAGAATATCAACGTCTGCGGGATATGGCGATCAAAATTATCCGGGAAATAGGGGTGGAAACCGGTGGTTCTAATATTCAGTTTGCGGTGAACCCAGTAAATGGGGATGTGGTAGTTATTGAAATGAACCCTCGTGTTTCCCGCAGTTCTGCGTTAGCTTCTAAAGCAACTGGTTTTCCTATTGCAAAGATGGCCGCAAAGTTAGCTGTGGGTTACACTTTGGATGAAATTAGTAATGATATTACTAAGAAAACCCCCGCTTCTTTTGAACCGACTATTGACTATGTAGTTACAAAAATTCCCCGGTTTGCGTTTGAAAAGTTTCCTGGTTCTGATCCAGTGTTAACTACGCAAATGAAGTCTGTGGGGGAAGCAATGGCCATAGGAAGAACTTTTAATGAGTCTTTCCAAAAAGCTATGCGGTCCTTGGAAACTGGCCGCGCTGGATGGGGTGCTGATAAACCAGAAAAGTTACCCAGTGGGGAACAAATTCGCGCTCAGTTACGTACACCTAACCCAGAGAGAGTTTTTGCTTTGCGTCATGCAATGCTGTTAGGTATCAGTAATGAGGAAATTTACGAACTAACTGCCATAGATCCCTGGTTTTTGGATAAATTACAGCAAATTCTGGAAGTTGAGAAGTTCTTAAAACGCAGTCCTTTACAGCAGTTGACAAAAGAGCAAATGTATGATGTCAAGCGTAATGGTTTTAGCGATCGCCAAATTGCTTTCTGTACCAAAACCAAGGAAGATGAAGTTAGAGCATATCGTAAACAGTTAGGTGTTATCCCCGTTTACAAAACTGTGGATACCTGCGCTGCGGAGTTTGAAGCGTTCACACCTTATTATTATTCTACCTACGAGGAAGAAACGGAAGTTTTACCCACCGATAAACCCAAGGTAATGATTTTGGGAGGTGGTCCAAACCGTATTGGTCAGGGGATAGAATTTGATTATTGTTGCTGTCATGCGGCATACTCTTTGAAAGCTGCGGGTTATGAAACCATGATGGTGAACTCTAACCCGGAGACGGTTTCTACTGATTACGATACTAGTGATCGCCTATATTTTGAACCTCTGACTAAAGAAGACGTACTCAATATTATTGAAGCGGAAAACCCTGTAGGTATTATCGTCCAGTTCGGTGGACAAACTCCATTAAAATTAGCAGTTCCC
This sequence comes from Sphaerospermopsis sp. FACHB-1194, assembly GCF_014696235.1. Classification (NCBI taxonomy): domain Bacteria; kingdom Bacillati; phylum Cyanobacteriota; class Cyanophyceae; order Nostocales; family Aphanizomenonaceae; genus Sphaerospermopsis; species Sphaerospermopsis sp. FACHB-1194. Next base: position 60,743 of record NZ_JACJPU010000004.1, read on the forward strand.
CTACAACAATACTTACAGCAATCACCAATCACCAATCACCAATCACCAATCACCCAAATTTGGGGTACTTCTCCTGATTCTATCGACATGGCAGAAAATCGGGAACGGTTTGAAAAGATTCTTCAAGAGTTGAATATTGCCCAACCGCCTAATGGTATCGCTAGAAGTTATGAAGATGCGTTAATTGTCGCTAAACGGATCGGCTACCCCGTTGTGGTTCGCCCTAGTTACGTTTTGGGTGGACGAGCAATGGAGATAGTCTACTCTGATGCAGAGTTAGAAAGATATATGACTTTTGCAGTGCAGGTAGAACCAGATCATCCAATTTTAATTGATAAGTTCCTAGAAAATGCCATTGAAGTGGATGTAGATGCGATCGCCGATCATACGGGTAGAGTGGTTATTGGTGGCATTATGGAACACATTGAACAAGCGGGTATTCACTCAGGAGATTCGGCTTGTTCTCTCCCTTCCATTTCCCTCTCTCCCGCAGTCCTTAACCAAATTAGAACTTGGACAGTTGAACTGGCAAAAGCTTTATCTGTAGTGGGTTTGATGAATATTCAATTTGCCGTTGTTGGTGCAAATAGTTATTCTCCCCAAGTCTACATTTTAGAAGCTAACCCCCGTGCATCTCGCACTGTTCCATTTGTGTCTAAAGCAACAGGCGTACCTTTAGCTAAGTTGGCATCTTTAATTATGTCTGGTAAGACTTTAGAGGAATTAAACTTTACTCAGGAAGTCATTCCCTCTCATATAGCTGTGAAAGAAGCAGTTTTACCCTTTAATAAATTCCCCGGTACTGATACCATCTTAGGTCCTGAAATGCGTTCCACTGGGGAAGTTATGGGAATTGATGCTGATTTTGGGCGGGCATTTGCTAAAGCGGAAATGGGCGCAGGAGAAAAATTACCCCTCCAGGGTACTGTATTTGTGTCTATGAGCGATCGGGATAAAGCCTTAGTTGTGGATGTGGTGAAAGAATTTATCAACCTGGGTTTTCATATTATCGCTACCCAAGGTACACGCCAATATCTGAAAGAACAGGGTTTAAAAGTTGAGCAAGTGCTGAAACTTCATGAAGGTCGTCCTAATGTGATTGACGCGATCAAAAATCAACAAATTCAGTTAATTATTAACACACCATCAGGGGAAGAAGCCCGTACAGATGGACAACTGATCCGCCGTACAGCTTTAGCCTACAAAATTCCCATAATTACAACTATAGCAGGTGCGCGGGCAACAGTAGCCGCTATCCGTTCCCTGCAAAACACCACCTTAGATGTGAAAGTGATCCAGGAATATTGTCCTATCTAGGTGACTGGGGACTGGGGACTGGGGACTGGGGACTGGGGACTGGGGACTGGGGACTGGGGACCTCACAGGGGTAGGTTTTTAATATTATCTGTTGAGGCAGGACTAGGAAGACAAGGAAGGCTTGTCCTGAGCGTAGTCGAAGGGATGGACAAGGAAGATTTTATACGGACAATGGTTTTTTGACGGACTATTTTTGTGACTAAGAATACAGAATTTGTACTGTTTTCCTCCCTTGTCACCTTGTCCACCAAGTCTTGCCCTGACGACAATGTAAAATACCTACCCTTGTGAGGGACTGGGGACTGGGAAATAATTTTCTCCCCTGCTTCCCCATCTTCCTATTCCCTATTCCCTATTCCCTATTCCCTATCCCCTGTTCCCTGTTCCCTAAACATTAAGCAATCATTATAAGAGAATCCTTATAGTTAATATTGAGATATTTTAACAAATATGAGGAAACCATCTACTTCTCATTTTTACTTCTAAACTCCTGACTCTTGTCTTATGACTCCTGTCTCCTGCCTCCTGACTCCTGCTTCCTATAATATTTCAGTACAATTACGACATAACCTAACCTGATGTAACCAGGAATTTTCCAGTTACTCGGTAGTCAAGCTTTTTTAATAAATGTTACAATTATTAACAATCACATCAAACGGAAAATGTTAGACAGATCATGGTATCTCTAAGTACAGGTACTTGTAATTACAAGTAAATAACTGTACCGTCTAGCAGTTAATAAGCCTAAATTGACGACATACCGGAAACAAAGCGGATCGGGTATGTAAATTGCAAACCAGAGCATAGTTTTCTAGTTAACCTGGGTATTATCTTCTCAAGGCATCAGCTAATGACACTACCAACCAACCCAACATCAACCAAGAGTAGCGCCATGAAGACGGCTCAGACACCTACAGACCTCGTGCGGACCTACCTAAGAGAAATTGGTCGCGTGCCACTTTTAACGCATGAGGAAGAAATTCACTTTGGGAAACAGGTACAAAGATGTACCGCGTTGTATGAGGTGAGAGATAATCTTGCTACTCAGTTAGAACGTCAACCAACTGTAGAAGAGTGGGCAAATGTAGCTGAGTTAGAAGTAAAAGAATTAAATAGAGCGATCGCCGAAGGTGAAATTGCTAAACGGAAAATGGTAGAAGCTAATTTGCGTTTAGTAGTGTCTGTAGCGAAAAAGTATATTAAACGTAATGTTGATTTACTTGACTTAATCCAAGAAGGTAGTATAGGAATGCAACGGGGTGTAGAAAAATTTGACCCCACAAAAGGCTATAGATTTTCTACTTATGCCTACTGGTGGATACGTCAGGCGATCACTCGCGCCATAGCGGAAAAAGCCCGCACTATTAGGCTACCTATTCATATTACGGAAAAATTAAACAAAATTAAGAAAGCCCAAAGGCAATTATCCCAAAAATTGGGACGTGCGCCTAGTATTTCTGAACTAGCTGACGAATTACAATTAACGCCTAAACAGGTGCGGGAGTGTCTAGAAAAAGCACGTTTACCCTTGTCTCTTGATTTGCGTCTAGGTGATAATTATGACACCGAACTAGGGGAAATGTTGGAAGATACAGGTGCATCACCTGAAGATTTTGTGATGCAATCTTCTCTATCTTGCGACATAGAACGGATGATGTCAGAACTCACACCCCAACAAAAAGAAGTCATTAGATTGAGGTTTGGGTTATCAGATGGACAATCTATGACATTAGCCCGAATTGGTGAAATACTTAATATTAGTCGGGAACGAGTGCGACAAATTGAAAGAGAAGCCTTAACAAAACTTCGTAAATCCAAACATAGCATGAATGAGTATCTTGCTAGTTAGTCAGGAGTCAGGAGGCAGGAGTCAGGAGGCAGGAGTCAGGAGAACATTAATAACTTTATTACTTATTCCCTTCTTTTGCCTTTTGCCTCTTGCCTCTTGCCTTCTTACTGTCACCTAGATTCATTCGCAATAATACGCTGTTTTTGGTACGGTTAAACCGACTCCCCCGACTGAAATAACCTGTTACATTGAATGACATAGACACAAAGTTAAATTTTCGTTGTCATTAAGTCGTCATTAAATAGAAAACAGGTTATTTATCATTGTAGTCACAATTACCATAGATAGTAGTTGTAGCAAAGGAGATCAAAAGTGAGTAACCAACCTAATCGAGTATCAGAATTTTTCAACGGTGAAACAGAAAATAGCAACTTATTATGGCAGTACGTTAAATCTCTAAGTCCAGAAACCGTAACACAGTTATCTAAACCTACTTCTGCGGAAGTATTTCAAGTGATGGAACGAAATATTGTGGGACTGTTGGGAAATCTACCTTCTGAACATTTTGGTGTTACCATTACAACTAGCAGAGAAAATTTAGGTAGATTATTAGCTTCTGCAATGATTAGTGGTTATTTTCTGCGGAATGCAGAACAAAGAATGAACTTTGATATGGCTATACAAGGAACAGAAGCAAGCAGTAGTGATGTTGCTGAATAAGTTAACAAATTAGCACCAATTAAATAAATTCTCTGATAAATCCAAAATGAAGATACCAGAATTTTAATAATTGGTGTTTTTTTATGACGTAAATGTTAAAATTAGGTAGTTTTCAGTTTTCAGATCCCCGACTTCTTTAAGAAGTTGGGGATATATAACGATTTTAGAATGATTAAATTTTACCATAATTATTATGACAGAAATATCAAATGTTACCCATAAAATTATTGGTGTTGCTGTTATTTGGAACAACGAAAAACAGATTTTAATTGATCGTCGTCTTCCCACAGGAACAATGGCGAATTTATGGGAATTTCCTGGAGGTAAAATTGAAACAGGAGAAACTATAGAAGAATGTATAGAAAGAGAAATTTTAGAAGAGTTAGGAATTAAAATAGAAGTTGGCAAACATTTGATTACTGTTGATCATACTTATCCTAATTTACGAGTAACTTTGACAGTGCATCATTGTCATTATTTATCAGGTATTCCCCAAGCTATTGAATGTGCGGAAGTGCGTTGGGTGGGTTTGGATGAGTTGGATAATTTTGATTTTCCTGAAGCAAATGGAGAAATTATTGCTGCTTTGAGAAAAAGGTAAGAACAATTATTTAAATTCATCAAGTTATCAAAGATGATAAGCGAAACCTAAAAAATAAAGCAGGGTTAGAAATTGGTGAAATAAAAATGGAAGAAAACAGAATACTTACTGATAAATTTCCCACACCTAATCCTTTAGAAATTGTGGTGACATTAAGACAAGAAGAAGATAAACCTGATGATTTAGCTGCATTTTGAGAGTCTTTGCGTTATGGGTTTGGACATTATAAAGAATGGACAACAATACCCGCACCTCTATTTTTTGAAAGAGTTGTCAGAGACTATATTAGTGAGTTTTTGATTACTGATGATGTGGATGATGAAGAATTAGAAATAGAAGACAATCAGACAAATGAAGGAGAACCTAGACAACTAAGTTTATTTTGATTGATTAACGGAGTTGGGATTTCAAATCAAATTTTTTGAGACAATTAATAGTGTTGGGTTTCCTGACCTCAACCCAACCTACAAAATAAATTTCTTTTCCAGATTAAAAGTAACAATCTATTAAAAGTTTTCATTGATTAGTCATCAATTACCTACAATAATAAAAAAGACTTTTATAAAAGGTGTAAGTAAAAAAAATGCTTAAAACCGTTGCAGAAGTGATGACCCATAATCCAATTATGGTTAATCCTCAAACTCCTTTAAAAGAAGCTATCCAAATCTTAGCAGAAAAACGCATTAGCGGTTTACCTGTAATTAATGATGCAGGGAAATTAGTGGGGATCATATCCGAAACAGACTTGATGTGGCAGGAAACCGGTGTCACTCCACCTGCATACATCATGTTTTTGGATAGTGTAATTTATTTACAAAATCCTGGTGCTTATGAACGGGATTTACATAAAGCTTTAGGACAAACTGTAGGGGAAGTAATGAGTAAAAATCCTCTCACTATTACCCCTGATAAGTCCCTAAAAGAAGCTGCAAAAATCATCCAAGAACATAAAGTACATCGTTTACCTGTGCTGGATAGTACGAGTAAAGTTATTGGTATTCTGACTCGTGGTGACATTATCCGCGCTATGTCCGCTGAGTAGGTGACTGGGGACACTTCGACAAGATCAGTGCATCGCTGGGGACTGGGGACTGGGAAAGATTAATAACCCAATGCCCAATGACTAATAAAATAGGATCATTAAAAATAGGATCATTAAATGAGTATATCTGCTGAATCTGTAAAAGAATTACTGAGTTCTGATAACTTGGGCGATCGCCTCCGTGCAGTCAATCAAATTCGTGAACTCGAACCCAAAACCGGTTTAGAATTAGTACAAGTCGCTATCCGTGATAAAAATTCCCGTGTGCGTTATTCTGCTGTTAGTCAAATGGACACATTGGGAGAACAGGATTTAGATTTATCCTTGCAGATATTACGGGAACTACTCAACGATCCTGAAGCAGATGTACAAGCAGCAGCAGCAGACTGTTTAGGGGCGCTGAAATTACAGGCAGCTTTTGAAGATTTACAGGAACTCTATCATCAAACCCCAGAATGGCTCGTACAATTCAGTATTATTGCTACCTTGGGAGCATTGGGAGATCCACGGGGTTTTGAACTCCTCAAACAAGCACTTGCTTCAGATAATGGTTTAGTGCAAACTGCGGCTATTAGTTCCCTGGGAGAGTTGGGAAACCCAGATGCAGTTTCCCTTTTAGCAACCTATTCTACTAATTCAGATTGGCAGGTGCGTTATAGAGTTGTTCAGGCTTTGGGTAATTTAGGTGGTGCAGAAGCTAAAGCTATTTTAGAGACTTTGGTTAATGATGAAGTAGAAGCGGTTGCTAAAGAAGCGAAAAGAGCAAGTCCTAAGTTGACAATTTCATAGACAAAACTATACTTATATTGACAAAAATCAATATATTTTTAGGAAAAAATCAACTACTTGATATATAATACGGTGATATCAAGTATTGAATTGAGACTATTGCCGACGCGAAAACCAAGCAATGATGGTGGTAGTCTTTTTCAGAAACTTAATTGGAACACAATCGCGTCTGGCTAAGGCGTGAAAGTCTACTGAGGGATAACTGCTCCCATGCTCCCGTTGAAGTAGAAAGTAAAGTCTAGTTTTGTCTAGGTTTTATATAGCAGCAAACCATAGTTAAAATACTACCCACCAAAAACCTGTGTCCATGTAGTCCAAATAAAAACTACCACCGCACTCACAGCAAGAACACCCTGAAGTAAATTCCCTACTACTGTTCCTACAGTGATTCCTATACCTGCTTTCACTGCTTTACCCAAATCTTTTTGATACAGCAACTCACCAATAATTGCCCCTAAAAGTGGACCAATTAACATTCCCAACAATGGTCCACCGAAGGGTAAAGCTGGCAATAATCCGAAAAATCCCAGAAGTAAACCAACAAACGCCCCTATTTGTCCCCATTTACTTGCACCGGCTTGTTTTGCGCCTATGTAACCTGCTAAAAAATCAACAGCCATACTTAGAAGTAGAACAATACCTGTAACAATCAGGGGTATTTTAATAACTGCTACAGAACCATTAACAATTCCCCAGATGATGATAGCGGCTAATATTAAACTACTACCAGGAATTGCAGGAACTACAGAACCAATCACACCCACAAGCATTAAAGCTATTAATAAACAGTAAATAATTTGCATAGTTTTTTAAGGAGTCAGGAGTCAGGAGTCAGGAGTCAGGAGTCAGGAGTCAGGAGGTAAAGATTTCCCCCCAGTCACCAATCACCAATCACCAATCACCCATTACCAATCACCAATCACCCATTACTAAGATTAACAGCTAATTTATCAGCTATTCCCGCAATCCAATTTTCATCTTGTTTTGTATAACTGCGGGGAGCATTTGCTCCTAAAATTAACACACCTTCTTTACCAATAGGTTGACAAATTACACCTTGGGTATTTTCGGGTAAATAATCAAATTCAATTTTGCCAGGATAGACTTTTAAAGCTACTAAATAAACCGGTTTTTGGGTTTCTAATACTCTTTTCAATATTGCACCAGGGGTAACTTCTGATTTAGCACCCAGAATACCGCGACGTAACAGAACTTTACCTTGGTAATAAACTACAAGCGATCGCGTAACTGTATTAGTTAACAATAACCTTGATGCCCAAGCTAATTCTGTTTTCACGGTTTCTGGTAAATCAGGATCTAACACAAAACCCTCTTCTCCGATCAGTTCTACTGTATCAGGGGTTTTAGGTTGTACTTGTTGCCAAATTAAACCTGTTAAAATTAACACTGCACTCAAAATCACTCCCAGCACATCCCCCCGTGCTTGAGAGTCTGTCAGTTCCGGTGTTAACAACCGATTTACAAACAAAAGCACAGCACCTAAACCCCCAACTACCAAGGGTAAACGCCGTAAAACTCGATTAGGATCAGATTTGGTCATTGGTAATGGGTAATGGGTAATGGGTAATGGGTAATGGGTAATGGGTAATTGGTAATTGGTAATTGGTAATTGGTAATTGGTAATTGGTAATTGGTAATTGGTAATTGGTAAGAATAAACTTTTGCCTCTTGCCTTTTGCCTTCTTACTGTCACCTGTCACCTAATTACTCTTCCCCTGCTTCCAGGATGCGTTGAAATAGATAACCAGTACCTCTAGCAGTAAGTATAAGTTCTGGGTTGCTGGGGTCATCTTCTAATTTTGCCCGTAACCGGGAAATATGTACATCTACTACGCGAGTATCTACATGGCGTTCTGGTGTGTAACCCCAAACTTCTTGTAAAATTTCAGAACGAGAAAAAGCCTCTCCAGAACGACTAACTAATAGTTCTAATAAGCTAAATTCCATGCCGGTTAAGCGGATGCGTTCATCCCCTTTGTAAACTTGGCGTTTATTGGTATCTATCCTGATGTTTCCAACATGAATCACTCCAGAACTGGGAATACCACTAGCACCAGTTTTATCTACTCTGCGTAAAACTGAGCGAATACGCGCTTCTAGTTCTTTGGGAGAAAATGGCTTAACTACGTAGTCATCAGCGCCTAATTCTAGTCCGGTGATCCGATCAGCTACATCACCCAAGGCTGTTAACATGATGATGGGAACATCGGATTCTTTGCGTAGTTCTTGACAAACACCGTAACCATCTAGCTTTGGCATCATCACATCCAAAACTACCAGGTCTGGTTCGGATTTGTGAAAAGTTTCTAAGGCTTCTTCTCCATCACCTGCTGTCACTACATCATAGCCAATCATGGAAAGGCGTGTTTCCAAAATCCGCCTAATGCTTGCTTCGTCGTCTACTACCAGGATTTTTTCTTTATGACTTTCCAAGTTTCTTCACGCTCCCTAACTAAATTTTTAACATTATGAATTTTATTACCATAATATTAAGATATCATTGCATCAGTTAATCTGAAAAAGCTGTAACTACTACTATTATTTAACTTGAGTTTTTTCTAAAACTTAAACAAAAATTAAGATTCTTAAATAAAAATTACCCATGGCAAAGCCCAAAACTATTTTTATATGTAGCAAATGCGGAGCCGAGTTCTCCCAGTGGTTCGGCAAGTGTGCAAATTGTGACACTTATGATTCTTTAGTGGAAGAGAATGCTACACCTTTTGGAGTAGATATACCCAGTCGGGGGGGAGTAGGTAACTGGCACGCTGCACCAGGGGGAATTAAACCCAGCAGCAGTAAACCCGCTAAACCAAGGGCTTCTCTGACTTTCGATCAAATTAGCGATCGCCAAATTGCTCGGTGGGAATCCGGTTATGGCGAGTTAGATCGGGTACTTGGTGGCGGTGTTGTCCCTGGTTCGATGGTTCTCATCGGTGGTGATCCCGGTATTGGTAAATCTACTCTCTTACTGCAAGTTTCTAACGAATTATCCCAAAGATACCGTATTCTCTACGTTACTGGTGAGGAATCAGGACAACAGGTAAAATTACGCGCTTCTCGTTTGGGAATGTCTAAACCGATCAATGTTGTCACTGAAGAAAATTCGGAGAACGAAGAAGAAGGTAAAGATACTGATAAAGTATGTAAAAATACTGAAGAAATCATAGAACATCATACCATTGGTTCTGATTTATATGTCTTACCAGAAACGGATTTAGAGGAAATTTTGCGGGAAATTGATTCTCTCAAACCTAATCTGGCGGTGATTGATAGTATACAAACTGTGTTCTTCCCAGCTTTGACATCTGCACCCGGTTCAGTAGCGCAGGTGCGGGAATGTACCGCCGCTTTAATGAAGGTGGCAAAACATGAAGATATTACAATGTTAATTGTTGGTCACGTTACTAAAGAAGGAACTATCGCAGGACCGAGGGTTTTAGAACATTTAGTAGATACGGTTTTGTATTTTGAAGGCGATCGCTTTGCTTCCCACAGATTATTAAGAACTGTTAAAAATCGTTTCGGAGCTACCCATGAAATTGGTATATTTGAAATGGTGTCTAATGGATTAAGGGAAGTACCCAATCCTTCAGAACTGTTTCTGGGAAACCGCGACGACCCCGCACCCGGTACAGCTATTGTAGTGGCTTGTGAAGGAACAAGACCGATAGTTGTAGAATTGCAAGCTTTAGTTAGTCCTACCAGCTACCCTTCACCCCGACGCGCTGGCACGGGGATAGATTATAACCGCTTAGTGCAAATTTTAGCAGTATTAGAAAAGCGGGTGGGGATACCCATGTCAAAATTAGATTCCTACGTTGCATCTGCGGGGGGTTTGAATGTAGAAGAACCTGCGGTAGACTTAGGAATTGCGATCGCCATTGTTGCCAGTTTTCGAGATAGAATAGTTGATCCCGAAACAGTATTAATAGGGGAAGTAGGTTTAGGGGGACAAGTGCGATCGGTTTCCCAAATGGAACTGAGGTTAAAAGAAGCAGCAAAACTGGGATTTAAACGAGCGATAATACCCAAAGGTCAAAAGTTTCCTGATTTAAACATAGAAATTTTACAAGTTTCTAAAGTCATAGATGCCATAATTGCTGCTATTCCTCATCAATCTTTGGAAGATATTGATTTAGAAACAGATGAAAAAGATGAGGATGAATAACAAATATCCGCGTTCATCTGCGTTTGATGTTTATTCAACGAACCACTCCAGACACAGAGTTTTGATCCCCGCTAAAAATTTTAATTTTTTCCTGTTTTAAGGGAGATCAGATTTTTTAACTATCAATAACTAATTTTAAAACTTGATCCCATTCTGGCATTTTTAACCCAAAAGTATCAGAAAATTTTTGATTATCTAACAAAGAAAAAGCTGGTCTAGATGCAGGTGTAGGATATTCTGGAGTAGTAATAGGAATTAACCGTTTTAATTTACGTTCATTATTGGGAAAATCATCATTAAAAATCGCCTTTGCAAAACCATACCAGCTAGTTTTTCCACTAGGAGATAAATTATATATTCCTCCTTTATTAGCCAAAAAATCAGTTAGGTTATTTTGACCTTGAGTAATAACTTGTGCTGTGATTTCTGCAATCATTCTACTCCAAGTCGGTGCGCCAATTTGATCATCAACTACTTTAATTTCTTCTCTTTCTTTTGCTAATCTTTGCATCGTTAATAAGAAGTTTTTACCACGCAAACCATAAACCCAGCTAGTACGGAAAATAAGATGATTAACACCGACAGATGTAATTGCTTCCTCACCAGCTAACTTAGTTTTACCATAGACATTTTGGGGATTTTTGAGTTCATCTTCTTGATAAGGAAGACTGTTATTACCATCAAAAACATAATCAGTAGAATAGTGAATTATAGCTGATCCCAAACGTTTAGCTTCTTCAGCTATAATACCAGGTGCAACACCATTAATTGACATTGCTAAATCGGGTTCTGATTCTGCTTTATCCACCGCAGTATAAGCAGCAGGATTGACAATTAAATCTGGTTTTATATCCCTAATTATAGCACTAATTGTATCTGGTTGTGCTAAATCTAATTGATTTCTTCCCACAGAAATAACATCACCCATAGTCATTAAAGTACGTTGTAATTCCCAACCCACCTGGCCAGAAACACCAGTTAATAGAATTTTCATTGATAAACCTCCGCTTCTGAAAATAACTTACCTACTTTATCCTTAGTAGAAATAATTGGTTCATCTTCAATCGGCCAAGCAATAGCTAAATCAGGATCATTCCATAAAATAGTGCGGTCATATTCTGGTGCATAATAATCAGTGGTTTTATACAAAAATTCCGCATATTCAGAAAGCACCAAAAAACCATGAGCAAAACCCGGTGGTATCCACAATTGATGTTTATTTTCTGCTGATAAATGTACACCTACCCATTGACTAAAAGTAGGAGAACTTTTTCGCAAATCAACAGCAATATCAAAAACTTCACCAACTACAACTCTGACTAATTTTCCTTGTGGTTTTTGAATTTGATAATGCAACCCGCGTAACACATTTTTCACTGAACGCGAATGATTATCTTGAACAAAATGAGGTAATATTCCGGTTTTGTCTAAAAAAACTCTTTCATTAAAACTTTCATATAAAAAACCCCTGTCATCTCCAAAAACTTTAGGTTCAATTAATAGCACATCAGGAATTTCTATATTTATAATCTTCATCAAATCATCCTCTTGTGTAGTTCAAACCTTATATCCTGGTTATTTGTTATTAACTAACTCTAGATCATAGCTGATTACTGATTACTGATAGCTGAATACTTAGGTTTTCTCAATTAAAAGTAATTTCATCTTCTAAAATTCGTCTTAAATAAAGACCATAACTACTTTTACCCATAGACTCAACCAAATAACTAAGTTGTTGAGTATCAATATATCCTTGATAATAGGCAATTTCTTCAATACAAGCTATTTTCAATCCCTGTCTTTGTTCTAAAGTTTGGATAAAATTACTAGCTTGATGTAAAGATTCATGTGTACCCGTATCTAACCAAGCATATCCTCTTCCTAAAATTTCTACCTTTAATTGATCTTGCTTTAAATAAGCTAAATTCACATCAGTAATTTCTAGCTCACCCCGTGCAGAAGGTTTCAAACTAGCAGCTATTTCTGTAACTTGGGAATCATAAAAATAAATTCCCGGTACTGCATATTTTGATTTAGGACTTTTTGGTTTTTCTTCAATACTAATTGCTTTACCTGTACTATCAAATTCAATCACACCATAACTTTCAGGGTGAGTGACTTTATAACCAAAAACTAAACCTCCATTTTGCAATTGAGCAGCACGGGTTAAAACTTCTGTGAAACCATGACCATAAAAAATATTATCTCCTAAAATTAAACATACTGAATCATTTTTGATAAAATCTTTTCCCAAAATAAAAGCTTGTGCTAAACCTTCTGGTTTTGGTTGTTCTACATAACTAAACTTTAAACCCCATTGACTACCATCTTTTAGCAATCTTTGAAAAAGAGGTAAATCTGTGGGTGTGGAAATAATCAAAATTTCTCTAATTCCCGCTAACATCAACACCGATAAAGGATAATAAATCATCGGTTTGTCATAAACCAACATTAATTGTTTACTCACAACTTGTGTTAATGGATAAAGTCTTGTACCCGAACCACCTGCGAGAATAATACCCTTCATTTTACCATCCTTATACAGCGAATTAATTATTACTAAATAAATCCTAAATAAATCCTAAATAAATCCAGGACTTACGCAAAATAAAACGGAAGTGGGGGGAATTCATGAATTACCCCTACTCCTTTAACGACTTTCGTAATTTTTCTGAATCCAGTTTTTATATTCTCCTGTAAAAATAGATTCTACCCAAGCAGAATTATCAAGATACCATTGCACAGTTTTTAACAAACCACTATCAAAATTTTCCTTGGGTTGCCATCCTAATTCTTTGGTGATTTTACTACAATCAATAGCATAGCGGCGATCATGTCCAGGACGATCTTTAATAAAGGTAATTAAAGATGAATATTGAAAATTCTCTTTGGGTGCTAACGTATCCAAAATTTCACAAATTTTATTCACAACTACTAAGTTAGTTTGTTCATTCAATCCCCCAACATTATAACTTTCGCCAATTTTACCTTCCTTTACAACCAGATAAATAGCATCACAATGATCACTTACATATAACCAATCTCTAATATTTTGACCGTCACCATAGATAGGTAATGGTTTACCATTTACAGCATTGAGAATCATTAAAGGAATCAGTTTTTCAGGAAACTGTAACGGTCCATAATTATTGGAACAATTAGTAGTTAAAGTAGGTAAATTATAGGTGTGATAGTAGGATCTAACTAAATGATCTGCACTAGCTTTAGAAGCTGCATAAGGGCTATTTGGTGCATAAGGTGTATCTTCTCTAAAAGCTGGATCTTCTGGATTTAAAGAACCATAAACTTCATCGGTAGATATATGCAAAAATCGGAATTTTTCTTGTTTTTCTGATTTGAGTTTTTGCCAATAAACTTTACTTGCTTCTAATAAATGAAACGTTCCTAATACATTAGTTTGGATAAAGTTAATGGGTGTTAAAATAGAACGATCTACATGAGTTTCTGACGCAAAGTTAATTACTGCATCTGGTTGATATTTTTCTAACAAATAACTGACTAATTCAAAGTTACCAATATCTCCTTGAATAAAAGCATAATTGGGATCATCTTGTAATTCAGCTAAATTTTGTAGATTACTAGCATAAGTAAGTTTATCTAAATTAATGATATTAGCCCAATGATTTTTTCTAGCTTGGAGAACAAAGTTAGCCCCTATAAATCCTGCACCACCTGTAACTAATAAAGTTGGCAGATCATTTTTCGGTACGTTTGACATATAAACAGATTTTTCCTATGTGTTATTGTTTGATTTTTAGTGGAAATGTGGTAATTTCAATTGTTGGAATGTCACGGCTAATCATCGGATTACAGCTATTTTCAGGTAAATAAACCACATTTTGATTTAGGTTTCGCGTCAACAATGTAGGGGCGTTCGCGAAGCGTGCTGGAAGCATCAGCATTCGGACAATTAATTATCGGTTTTTACCTAAGACTATCATCCGAATGCTTCGCCCTTACTGTGGTCTAAAGACATGAAAACTGCTGTAAAAACCAGAGATATGAGGTAGATAATTAAACAATATCTTACACTAAAGAAGAGAAAAACTTAATATTGAGTATAGAAATTAACTAATAATGAATAAATTAAAACCTCGAAAACAAGCTAATCTATGGTTGGAAAAGTTAATGGCGATCGCAGCCAGTCTTAACTTAGGGTTAGTAGTGTTTGATTTGAGTTACGTACCTTGGCGGGATTTCTATTTTCGCCAACTTCCCCAAATCACCCAGATTTATGACCCGATTAAAGGTATTGAACCCCATCGAGACACGAAAAATTATCTAGAAACAGTAGCAGCTTTAGAAGCACAAGTTAGCCAAACCGGTTTAAACTCCCCTCAAGTAAAAATCAAGTTAGCAGAAATCAGCCGTCTCAGCAACGAGATGATTGATAGTAATCCCTTTGCAGGTGCTGGTAAAAGTGGAACTCTGGAAAAAATTAAAAACCGGATGCGGGAACACATCGGTCAAGAATCAGCCAAACGCGCCTTTGCTACTTTTTGGAGTGTGGAATATTTATCTAAACGGGGTTGGATACAAGAAATTAATTTTTTTAACCAGCAAATTCGTCCAGGCATTGCCTCTAATTATTATCGCAAAATAGGCGAAAATGGCGAATTTATAGATGATTTTTGGTTAATTGATTTACCGTTTGTCGTGATATTTGGCTTAGAATTGCTATTACGTACTTTTTATATAAAACGTCAAAATCGCCATTTAAGCTGGTTAGAAGCGATTTTATGGCGTTGGTATGACCTATTTTTAGTAATTCCCTTTTGGCGTTGGTTGCGAGTTTTGCCAGTATTAGTTCGTCTAGATCAAGCCGGGTTAATTGATCTACATTTAGTGAGAAGGCAAATTCACCAAGGTATAGTAGCCAATTTTGCCGAAGAAATCACAGAAATTGTGGTAGTGCGGGTAATTAACCAAATGCAGGTTTCAATACAGCGCGGTGATATTACTAGGTGGTTATTACAACCGGAAAAGGAGCGTGCCTACATTGATATTAATAATATTAACGAAGTAGAAGCACTTTCAGGATTGTTAATACAAACCATCGTTACTCAAGTCTTACCAAAAATACAACCAGAAATGAATGCCATTTTGCGGCACAATATCGAACTTGCTTTTAGGCAAGTACCTGTTTATCGTAACCTGCTCATGCTGCCAGGAGTAGGACAGGCACAAAATCAGCTAAGTGAACAATTGGCCAATCAAATCACCACAAACCTATATCTTGCCTTGGTTAGCGCCTTTAAAGATCCAGTGGCAGCCCAACTTTCTAGTCAGTTAGTGGAAAAATTTAATACGGTTTTAGGTGCAGAAATCCAGGAAAAACACGTAATTTCAGAGATTCAAAGTTTGCTCAATGACTTTTTAGAAGAAGTGAAAATTAATTATGTTCAACGTCTATCCCAAGAAGATATTGAGCAAATTATCGAACAAACAAGAAGGATGCGATCGCAAGCTACTGTTCCCACAGTTATTGATAAAAGCTTTAGAGCATAAAAGTGTACAGTTGTTGTGTGTATAGGTGTATAGGTAAATTAATAACCCAATCACCAATTACCAGTCACCAATCACTAATGACTAACGAAAAAAATACGCTACACTCATGTTAGGGGCGAACCAATACAGGTTCGTCACAAGACTTCTTGGAAGATATCCCTATCGCCGGAAGTGGGTAGAAGCCCACTTTTTTTATTGAATTTTCCCATGACTCATCCTTTAGTTCCACAAATTATTGAATTGGCGAAACCAGTAGCAGAAGAACTGGGTTTGGAAGTAGTTGGCATAGTTTTTCATACCAACCAACGTCCACCAGTTTTGCGGGTAGATATCCGTAACCCTCAACAGGATACTGGTTTAGACGATTGCGAACGAATGAGCCGTGCTTTAGAAGCCTCCTTAGACGCGACAGAGATGATTCCAGATGCTTACGTATTGGAAGTCTCCAGTCCTGGAATTTCCCGACAATTGAACACAGACAGGGAGTTTATTTCCTTTAAAGGATTTCCCGTGGTGATCTCCACTTCTGAACCCTACGAAGGAAAACAAGAGTGGATTGGTAACTTGATGCGCCGGGATGAAACAAAAATTTACTTAAACCAAAAAGGTCGTGTAGTACAGATACCCCGTTCCCTCGTTACCAGGGTGCAACTCGATGAGGGCAGTTAACTAAAATTGAGATTTTAGATGCAGGGTTTTAGATTCAGGGTTTTAGATACAAATCTAAAATCCCAGATTTAAAATACAAAAAATTGCTGGTTGCTGACATAAAAATTTAAAAATTAAGGAGATGTTGCTTATGTCAATGGTTGCTTTACCTGGATTAAAAGATTTAATTGAAAGCATTAGCCGCGAGCGAAATTTACCACGTTTAGCAGTGCAATCATCTATTAGAGAAGCATTACTTAAAGGTTACGAACGTTATCGCCGCGCCCAAAATTTAGAGCGCCGACAATTTGATGAAAATTATTTTGATAATTTTGAAGTAGAACTTGATATTGAAGGAGAAGGATTCCGAGTTCTTTCTACCAAAACAATAGTCGAAGAAGTTACTAATACAGATCATCAAATTTCCTTAGATGAAGTACAACAAGTTGCGCCAGAAGCTCAATCAGGTGATTCTGTGGTCTTAGATGTCACCCCAGATCAAGGAGAATTTGGACGCATGGCAGCCATGCAAACTAAACAAGTGCTGGCACAGAAATTGCGGGATCAACAACGTCAAATGGTGCAAGAAGAATTTCAAGATTTAGAAAGTACCGTTTTACAAGCAAGAGTTTTAAGATTTGAAAGACAATCAGTAATTTTGGCAGTTAGCAGCGGTTTTGGTCAGCCAGAAGTAGAAGCAGAATTACCAAAAAGGGAACAACTACCCAATGATACATACCGTTCCAATACCACCTTTAAGGTATATCTAAAAAAAGTTTCCCAAGGACAGCAAAGGGGTCCACAGTTATTAGTATCTCGTGCTGATGCTGGGTTAGTAGTTTATTTATTTGCCAACGAAGTCCCAGAAATTGAAGACGAAGTAGTGCGAATAGTGGCAGTAGCTAGAGAAGCAAATCCTCCTTCCCGTTATGTCGGTCCACGGACTAAAATAGCAGTAGATACACTTGATCGAGATGTAGACCCAGTTGGAGCTTGTATTGGCGCGAGGGGATCACGCATTCAAGTGGTAGTCAATGAATTGCGGGGTGAAAAAATAGATGTAATTCGCTGGTCTCCAGATCCAGCAACTTACATTGCCAATGCCTTGAGTCCGGCCAGAGTTGATGAAGTGCGCTTAATGGATCCCGAAAGTCGGCAAACCCACGTTTTAGTAGCAGAAGATCAACTGAGTTTAGCTATTGGGAAAGAAGGACAAAACGTGAGATTAGCTGCCAGACTGACAGGCTGGAAAATTGACATTAAAGATCAAGCTAAATATGACTATGCCGCAGAAGATGCGAAATTTGCAGCTGTGAGAGCAAAATATCAGGCAGAAAATGATGAAACCGAGATGGAACAACTAGAAGATGAATATCAGGACAAATTAGAATTAGAGAATGATAATTTTGAAACTAACGAGGAAGAGACAGATTAATTCTCAAATGTTTTTTGACAATAGTCTGTTCACTATCAACAGTTCACGGTAAACTAGAAGACATTTAGCAAGTGTGAAAATTAACAAAAACAAATCTGAGGTAAGTATCTCAAGCAAGTAAAAACTGCTCACCTGACTGAACAAAAACCCGATGAAACCAAACTATCGGCGTTGTATTAGTTGTCGCCGGGTAGGACAAAAACAAGAGTTTTGGCGGATTGTCCGCGTCTTTCCATCTAGGAAGGTACAATTAGATCAGGGCATGGGGCGTTCTGCCTATATTTGCCCGCAAGCTGACTGCCTACAAGCAGCACAGAAAAAAAATAGATTAGGGCGATCGCTACATGGAACAGTGCCAGAAACACTGTATCAAACATTGTGGCAGCGACTTAGTGAACGCAATCCCCCAAATCAAATTTAATTAAACTAAATATTCTGGTTTGCCCAAGGTAGTCTACTGCCTGATTTCCGGCCAGATCAAAGGTTAAAATACCAGAGAGGCTGTGTCAGACAAAGGTTAAAAGCTAGTTAGTGTTTTCCTAAAAAAAGCTAACAAATGCTCACATTTGATCAAGATTTATGTCTACTCATTGACAAAAAAACTTGAGAATTGAGAATACTAAAGATCCTGTAGCCTGAGAGTCAGCAGACAGGGCAAACAAGAAAATGCTATTATTGATAGGTATTTTAGGTGAGAACCAAGCCTAAATACTTAATAGTAGGGTGAGATAGACCCAATCTGAAAGCCTGTAGACTAGATAGTGCCGACACTTCTAGGAGTTCAGTGAGAGTAGTCGAAACTGATGAAGCAGGAAGGAAAAGCATCAAAGCTTGTTAGCATTAGTTAGCTTTTTGTATCGGATTAGTGCCAAAATAGTAAATGGGTGTAAAAGGCAAGTGGCTCTCTAAAAATGGAGAGAGACGAAGCAATACTCCCAACAAGTTTTACTCGATTGTGTTGTGGAAGACTCAGAATCAGCAAAACAAAAACCTAAAAAATGGCAACCTGGTAGCGTTAAAGCGCAGTTCGGCATCAAGGATGCCCAAAAAAATTTTTTATTGAGAAAAATTTTATGGGGTCCAGTCAACCATCATTCCCGGTGGGGATGCCAGTATTAAACCGAAACATCTCTCTTTCCTAATTATTGGAGGCACCGGCAACATCACCAAGGGCAACCTAAAAAACAGTGATCAAAGGATGGAGATGTCGCAAACCAGGCAACCATCCGTTAAAACTGTAAATTAAAGGGGAAAGAGTGGATGAACAACGGCAAAGTTAGAATCTACGAATTATCAAAGGAATTGAATTTGGATAACAAAGAGCTATTAGCAATTTGCGACCAGCTCAACATCGCGGTCAAAAGCCATAGCAGCACGATTTCAGAAACAGAGGCAGAACAAATTCGACAGGCTGCGGAAAAACTCCCAGCCACGAGTGTCACGCCCAAAAAGGAATTAGGTACAAATAGCCATAAACCAAATTCACAAAAAACTGGCTCCCGAAACCGACCTGCTGCACCCCATAAACAACAAATTTTGGAAATTCGCAAACCCAAAATCTTGAGAAACACTACCTCCAACGCCTCAGAAGCGTCAGTTGCTACCAATAGCCAAGTTGCTTCGTCTGATAGTGTACATGGCGAAGTTACAGCTAATTCTCCATCACCTCCACGGCCTTTCGCTACACCAGTCTCACCCATGAAACCGACGGCACCAACTCGACCTGTACCCCGGAATCAATCTGAGACACCACAGAAACCTGTGGCAGAAACAGATCATAAACCCAATGTCCAAGCAGCCCCAGAAAAAATAAAAGCGGAAAAACCAGAAAAACCGGCTGGTCATCGACCCAAACCGGAAAAACCCCAAAAACCGCAACTGGTTGCTCCACCAGCAAGGCCTGTGGAAGAAAAAGCTTCTGCCACAGAACAGCTATCTCCTGCGGAAAAACCAATTCTCAAACGCGATCGTCAGCAACGGCGTGAAGAAGAAAGAGAACACTCAAAACCCAGGGGCAACAAAGGAACAGCAGAGCAGACACCACAAAAACAGGGTCGCTCAACTCCATCACCTGTGAAACCAGAACACAGGGGAAGTAAATCTGCACCCACACCATCAACTGAGGTGCAACGACCCAGCAGGCCAACACGTCCTGCTGAACCTGTAGCCACCATGCCTGTAGCCACTCCACCCAAACCAATGTCTGGAGGAGGTAAAAAAGAGGCATTGGTGGATGAGCCGATCGCACCAGCTTTGCTGGATTTGAAACGGCCAACACCACCACGCCTATCTAAAGGTGGGAAGAAGTGGCAAGAAGAAGAAATAATTGACGAAATCAAAGAGAAAGCCAAGGTTGGACCTAAAGGCAAGCGAGCTAAACCCATCCTCGATGATGATTTTGAAGAAGACGACTTACTGGATGAAGAAGGTCTGGAAATTCCAGCCGCAGTCCAAGTCAGCCTGTCTATAGCTCGTCCACCCAAGCCCAAGGCTGCTCGACCTGCACAGCAACCAACATTGGTTACATCTGCACCCACGAAAAACAAAAAGCCTGGTTCCCAACGCGACCAAAATCGCCGTCAGCAGGAAGTAGAAGTTAAGCGTGAGCGTCCAGAAAAACTGGTTGTCACAGGACCAATGACAGTACAAGAGTTGGCGGATGCTTTGGTCATTGCCGATACAGAGATTGTGAAAATCCTGTTTATGAAAGGCATGGCGGTAAGTATCACCCAAAATCTGGATATTCCCACCATTACCCTAGTAGCTAAAGAACTAGAGGTAGAAGTGGAAACGGCTGAACCAGAAGCAGAAGCCCGCAAAGTCACAGAAATGATTGACATTGAGGATCTGGAGCATCTGATTCGTCGTCCTCCCGTGGTGACAATTATGGGTCACGTAGACCACGGTAAAACTACTCTACTGGACTCCATCCGCAAAACTAAAGTGGCGGCGGGTGAAGCAGGTGGTATTACCCAGCATATCGGCGCATACCATGTTGATGTAGAACATGATGGTAAGCAACAACAGATTGTCTTCCTAGATACTCCTGGTCACGAAGCTTTCACAGCAATGCGGGCTAGAGGTGCGCGGGTGACAGATATTGCGATTTTGGTTGTAGCCGCAGATGACGGTGTACGTCCGCAAACAGTGGAAGCGATTAGCCATGCTCAAGCCGCAGGTGTACCGATTGTTGTCGCTATTAACAAGATTGACAAAGAAGGCGCACAACCAGAGCGGGTTAAACAAGAACTGACCAATTATGGTTTAACCGCAGAAGACTGGGGTGGTGAGACAATTATGGTTCCTGTGAGTGCGATCAGGGGCGAAAACCTGGATACACTCCTAGAAATGGTTCTCTTGGTGGCAGAAGTTGGAGAACTTTCCGCTAACCCCAATCGTGTGGCTAAGGGAACAGTCATAGAAGCTCACTTAGATAAAGCTAAGGGTGCGGTTGCTACCTTGTTGATTCAAAACGGTACTCTCCAAGTGGGAGATATGCTAGTTGCGGGATCGGCATTTGGTAAAGTCCGGGCAATGGTAGATGATCGAGGTAAGCGTGTAGAAGCTGCTACTCCCTCCTGTGCGGTTGAGGTACTAGGCTTAAGCGATGTACCCGCAGCAGGTGATGAGTTTGAAGTGTTCGAGAATGAAAAACAAGCACGAGCGATCGCTGCTGATCGAGCCGACAAACAACGTCAATCTCGTTTGTTACAAGGAAGAGTTACCCTCACAACCCTATCGGCTCAAGCTCAAGAAGGCGAGTTGAAAGAACTCAACTTGATACTCAAAGGCGATGTCCAAGGTTCTGTAGAAGCTATTATCGGCTCTCTCAAGCAAATACCTCAAAACGAAGTACAAATTCGGATGTTATTGGCTACTGCGGGAGAAATTACAGAAACAGATATCGACTTAGCTGCGGCAAGTAACGCTGTCATCATTGGCTTCAACACTACTTATGCTAGTGGTGCTAGACAAGCTGCCGATGAAGCAGGTGTGGATGTGCGGGAATACAACATCATCTACAAACTACTAGAAGATATCCAAGGAGCTTTGGAAGGTCTACTAGAACCAGAGTTAGTGGAAGAACCTTTAGGACAAACAGAAGTCCGTGCTGTCTTCCCAGTCGGTCGTGGCGCAGTTGCTGGTTGTTATGTACAATCTGGAAAACTGGTTCGTAACTGTAAAGTGCGAGTTCGTCGCGGCAGTAAGGTGATCTACGAAGGTGTTCTTGATTCCCTCAAACGGATGAAAGAAGATGTGCGCGAGGTCAACTCTGGTTATGAATGTGGTATTGGTATTGATAAGTTCCATGACTGGGCTGAAAATGATATCATCGAAGCTTACCAAATGGTAACTAAACGCCGTACCCTGACCTTAACTAAGTAGTCTTGAGTACCAACTTTTGAGTGCTGAGTAAATTGATGAGTGTTGAATGGATATAGGTTTTATTTCAACATTCACATACATAAATCTCAGCACTCATATAGCAGGTGGCAGGTGGCGGGTGACAGGTGAGAGCGAAGAGATAAAAGAAAAAAATAACTATCTATCACACAGATAAAACAGTTTAAAACCCATAAGTAAGTTGGCATAAAAAAACTGAGGTATATTACAAAATGTAAAATCGCTAAAAGTCTCTTGCCTCTTGCCTTGCCACAACGATAAATTTCAACGCCCACTTACTTAGTTAAAAATCCTTTGGTTAATTTAAAAAGCTTATTTGGCAGAATTTTACCGAAAATATCCTTAGTTTTAGTGATCAATCACACAGAATTTGTTGCTGTGTAACCGTTATCTTGAGAAAAGATTAAATAAGATTGCAAAATTTTCGGGGTAGGTATGGATCACCTCCTGCCCCATTTAAAAAATGTTAGATTTAGCTTATTTGGTTTCTTTGTTGTCGTTCTAGGCAAAACAATAATCCATTTCAAGTCTAAAATCTAAAATTGTTTGACTCTAAAATTGAAAAACGAGGAATGAGGAACTATGGCTCAAATTTCAGCTTCTATCACCGGCCAGCTTTCTCGTGATGCTCACATTTGGCAAAACCTGAAGTATGCCATTTCTGCTAGTTCCGGTTTCCAACGCTGGCAACTAGAAAGTAATGCTCAGTTAAAGGGTTTGCGCCTAGAACAGCAAGTACAACGGTATTTACGAGAAACTTTAGAAACTTTAGCTTATTAAGAAAACAACATTTTTCACAATAACCAGGTATAAAAGGAGTCAGGAGTCAGGAGTGATTGATTTTGGATTTTGGATTTTGGATTGTTTTTGTCAACTCTAATCTAAAATCTAAAATCTAAATTTTTAGTAACTATATGTGAAATCTTCCACCAGCATTCCTGGAACTAAAGTACCACCTAATTGACGACTTTCATAAGTACCGACTTCGGGAATAAATTCTTGAAAGTTGGTTAAGTCAACTAAATTTTCTGATCCCCAACAGCGATAAAGACTTTCATCAAAACGGAGGTTTTCTATAGGTGCAACTATTTCTCCATTTTCTACCCAAAAACAGGCATAACGAGTCATACCTGTAATTCTAGCAGTTTGGCGATCGCTCCAATTTAAATAATGCAAATTAGAAACATACAACCCAGTATCTAAACTGCGTAAAATATCAGCAAAAGCTAAATTACCTGTGTTTATTTCTGGAGAACGTAAAGTTTCTGAACTATTAGCACCATTGGCAGGTTTATTATATTCTTTCGCTGTGCGAGAATTAATTAAACTATTTACCAAAACCCCATTTTCTATTAAAGTTAATTCTTCTGGTGCAACTTCTCCTAAATCATTAAACCTGGGAACTAAACCAGATGTGAAATTTTCTTTTAAAACGAATTTAGATGAAAGTTGTTTTTCCTGACGTGATAAAGCAGATAAAGCACTATTTCCCTGTTGAATAGCAGCTTCACTAATAGCACCCCAAGAAAGCATAGCTAATAATTCCGATACAGCAGCAGGAGCAAAATAGGTTTTATAATTTCCCCTGGGTAACTCTTTGGGTTCACGAGACAATAATACTAATTGTTTTTTCCCATCATTTATCTTATCTACATAAGCAGATTCATCCCATTTACTACCAGCAAAAGTACCTTTTACCGCTTTTCCTGATTTGATAATTAAAGAATAATCTAAATTAAAAGAATCAGTTGCAAACCAGTGTTTTTGCCCATTAGAATCACCATAACCTCTAATAATCACTCCCCCAGCATAAATACCAGTAAAATCTAAATTAGCAACCGATTCTAAAATAGAATTAACCACATTTTCCGGTGCTAATAATTTACCTGTATGTACTTCTCTACTAACATTATTTCCTGTAGGTAAAACCAAATAAGGATCAACGGGTAATAGATGTAATTCTTCTCGTAAATCTTGTAAAGCTTGGTATGCTGTTTGCCAATCTATATCCCAGTTACCAGTAAAAGGAAATTTACAGAAACTACTGCGCTGATTTTCCATTAAAGTTAGGGTAATTGAACCATCAGCAACTAGTCCTGTTTGTCTAACTTTAGCATGATTAAAACGGGTAAATTGACTTCTTTCGCTGTTAAGTCTGACGGTAAAATGTTCGCTATCTGCTTTTTTTGCAAGCAGCATTTCTATCAGTTGATTAAAGTTACTTTCTAAGATTGATAATTCTTCAATTTGCATTTTCATTTTTTTAAAAGTCGCTTTAAATGTTCTCAGGATCAATATTTAATTCTCGCAATTTTGCCGCTAAACGTTCTGCTCTTGCGTCTGCTTGTGCTGCTCGTTTAGCTTCTTGGTTTGCTCTTTTCTCTGATTTTACTGCTTTCTTAGTTTCCTCTTCTGCGGTTTCTTCTGGTGTGCAGTTCTGTTTCCACTGGTGGTTCATCACTATATAAATCACTAGGGGGAAATGTGACCTCTGGGGAGATGTCTTTTGTTTGTTCTAAGTCTTGTGCAATCATCATATTGATATAGCATCAAGTAGTTATTGGTTGATTGTAGCATTGATTATACATTTGGCGGTAATTCAATTTGCATAATCTGAAACCGTTTTAGAGACAATTCATGAATTATTCCTACCATAAATGATTACTTTTTAGTGCAATAGATAATTGTCGCCATTTATCACTAACTTCTAAATTAGATGTTTGAGAATCAAATTAAGCATAATTTGCTTTCTAATTATTTAATAGGACAACTAAAACGTCCAGATATTGCTATGTCAATGGTTTAGTCTTTAGGCGCTCGGTGCGGCGTAGCCGCACCATCGCTTGTGCCAGTTGCGTAAGTCCTAATAGTAATAACCTGTGTCAAGATTGAAACAGGTTTAAATTTTAATTTTTTGTGTCTTTTTTATAAAAAGATAATACTTATTTTGAAATATTATGTAGATAATTAAATTTGTGTAAACAACGACTTGGGAATAAATAACCAAGATCACTGAAACAAATTGAGGAAATAGAAACAGCAATTCAAGATAATGAGAAGATTATAAATTACATCCACACAAACAAAACCTTGGGAAATGAGATAAAATAATAATATGATAATAATAATTATTCAAGAGGTGAATCATGGTTCAAACAATAATTAAACCAGTAACCTTTGAGGAATTTATCGAATGGTATCCAGATACAGGATTACGCTATGAATTACATAATGGAGTAATTGTTGATATGAACCCACCATTAGGAGATCATGAATTAGTTATTGGTTTTTTAGTCCGTAAATTATCAGCAGAATTAGATAAACTTGATCTTCCTTATCTCATACCTAAAACAACATTGATTAAATCATCAAGTTCTGAATCGGCTTTTTATCCAGATATTTTATTACTAAATCCTGAAAACTTAGTTAATGAACCTCTGTGGAAAAAAGAATCAACAATTACTCAAGCTGCTTCTGTTCCTTTAGTAATAGAAATTGTTAGTAGTAATTGGCAAACAGATTATTCGACTAAAACTAATGAATATGAATTAATGGGTATTCCTGAATATTGGATTGTTGATTATGCTGCTTTCGGTGGTAGAAGGTTTATTGGTAATCCTAAACAACCCACGATTTCAGTTCATACTTTAATTGATGGAGAATATCTAGTTAATCAATTTAGAGGAGATAATTTGATTGTATCCCCACTATTTCCAGAGTTAAAATTAACTATTGCGGATATTTTACAAAGAATATAATGATCTGGTGTTGTTGCAGATCCCCGACTTCTAATATTAACTTATAAGTTGTAAAAATTAAGTAAATAAAAAGTCGGGGATCTTATTTAATCGGTCTCTAACCACCACCAAAAACTTCTACATTTGCAAATACACAAACAGGTGAACCATGTCCTACCCAAATAGTTTGATTAGGTTCTCCCTTACCACAAAATGGTGTACCGTACATTTCCCAATTTGCATCATTCCCAACTTTAATTAAACTGTGCCAAAATTCGGGCGTAGTAGCTCTATAATTAGGATTACGCAAGGTTTTAGTGAGTTTACCGTTTTCAATTAATTTGGCATATTCACAACCAAATTGAAATTTATGTCTTCTATCATCAATTGACCAAGAACGGTTGGATTCCATGTAAACACCATGTTCTATATCCGCTATCATTTCGGAAAAATTTGTGTTTCCTGGTTCTAAATTTGGTTCTAAATTTAAGTTAGCCATTCTATCAATGGGTGGACGATTCCAAGAAGTAGCACGCGCACAAGCTACCCCTGGCAAACCAGAACGATTTTGACTTTCTAAACTACCTAAACCTCTTTGTAAAATGCCATCTTTAATGATATATTCTCTGGTGGCTTTTGTACCAGTATCATCAAAACTATAACTGGCAAATTCACCTTCAACGGTAGGATCAAAAGTAATATTCATTAAAGGTGAACCGTATGCTAATTTACCAAAATCTTCGGGTTTCACAAAACTACCACCTGCGTAGTTTCTTTCATCTCCTAAAATGCGGTCAATTTCCAAAGGATGTCCCACACTTTCATGAATTTGTAGCATCATTTGATCTGGCGCTAAAACTAAATTAGTGCGTGTATTTGGACATTCTGCTGCTGTTAATAATTCTAATCCTTGTTCAGCAATTTGTTGGACTCGATGCCATAAATTATCTTGTTTTAATACTTCCCATCCACCTTGATAACAATTAGCGTGCATTCCGTTATTACTACGTTGTTGCACAATATTACCATCTTGGGCAATAACACCAAAATGGTTTCCTAAAGAAATGATTTTTTGATAAACTTCTGAACTGTTACTGCTAACAAACCAAGTTTCTTTTTCAGATGTGTTAATATTGGCTACGGTTTGGACGATTTTATCACTAATTTTTAAGCCGTGACAAATTCTCATTAATAAATCATTTATTTCCCCTGGACTGATAGAATTTAATGGTTCAAAAAAGGGTGAGTTATATTCACCGACGACTTTGGGACGGGTATTTTTACTAAAGGGATATATCCAAAATTCACTTGCTGCAACTGCTTGTTTATAAGCTATTTCTGCGGCATTTTGCAATGATGATAATGCTAAAGAGTTGGTAGCAGCATAACCCAAACTACCATTAACCATGACTTCTATCATTGCTCCCATTGTTAATGATTTACCGTTGCTTTGGGGTAAACCATCTCTGACAAAATGGGTTCTGGTTGTTTCTTTGACTGCACGAATACCGATCCAATCAGCAGGAATGTTAAAATTAGATATGGCGGTTGTTAGTTCTTTCCACATAGGTTAAATTGAAAATTAAAAAATTCAAAGTTAAAAATCTGTTTTTACATCATAAGTTATATATGGTGTAAAGAATAATAAACCACAGAGGACACAGAGGAAAAGAGTTTCTGAGATATTGGTTAGTTGTGAATAATTTTTCAAGAGAATGAACCACGTTCAGCGAAGCTGTTCCCGCAGGGTAGGACGCAAAGAACACGAAGGAAGAAGCTATGTAGGGTGCGTTAGCGGTAGCGTAACGCACCATAATTTTAATCAAGGTGCGTTACTAATGGTCATTTTGTTATAGGTATAATTTCAGGATGCCAAAATGTTCCATCTTTTGTGTCAGTTAAAACCACTCCTTTTGCTAAAAGTTCATTACGAATGCGATCACTTTCTGCAAAGTTTTTTGCTTTTCTGGCTTCCCATCTTTTTTGAATTAACTCCTCAATTTCTGCATTACTTATACCATCTTGTTTAGGAGTTTTTGTTTCTGGTTTGGCGGTTAAACCTAAAACATCTGCTAATGTGACTAGGGTTTGCCATTTTTTAAGTAACTCATTTGCTGGGGTTTCTGTTTTTCTTTGATGAACAATAATATTTCCCTGCTTACGTAATTCTTTGGCGATTTCAAAAATAACCGCTAACCCACCAGGAAAATTAAAATCATCATCCACTGCATTAGTAAATTTCTCAACTTCTGATTTATCAATGTTGGCGTTATTTAATTCGATATTTTCCCAACCCAACTTTTCACCGTGTTGATGTCCAAAAAGCAGACCTTCCTTAATAGTATGCCAGCCGTTTGTTGCTGCTAAAATTGCTTCATCTGTGAAATCAATGGGTTTACGATATTGTGCCATTAACACAAATAATCTTAATGCCATTGGGTCAACTCCACGATCTAATAAATCGCGGATTGTGGTAAAATTGCCTAAAGATTTAGACATTTTTTCACCATCAACTTTAACCATGCCATTGTGTAACCAATAGTTAGCTAAAGGTTTACCGGTTACTGCTTCTGATTGGGCAATTTCGTTTTCATGGTGTGGGAAAATTAAGTCAGCACCACCAGCATGAATATCTATAGTATCACCCAAGCGATCGCGCACCATTGCAGAACATTCTATGTGCCATCCGGGGCGGCCTTTTCCCCAAGGTGACTCCCACGCAGGTTCGGAAGGTTTTGCAGCTTTCCACAAGGCAAAATCAAAGGGATCTTTCTTTTTCTGATATTCTGGATCTTCTACGTTTACTCTTTCGCTTGCACCTGCTTGTAAATCTTCTAATTTCCGTCCTGAAAGTTTACCGTACTGATCAAACTTTCGCACCGCATAATAAACATCACCATCAGCAGGATAAGCAAAACCCTTGGTTTCTAAATCATGAATTAATCTTTGGATACCATTCATGGTATGAGTTGCACGAGGATATTCATCTGCTTCTTTTATCCCCAAACGTCCCATATCTTCAAAATATGCCTGGATATAGCGTTCTGAAACCGCTTCCATTGTTGATTTTTCTTCCCGTGCGCGGTTAAGAATTTTATCATCAATATCCGTGAAATTTTGGATATACCGCACATCATAACCAATAAATTGTAAATAGCGACGCACTACATCCCAAACAATACAAGCTCTAGCATGACCCAAATGGCAATAATCATAAACCGTCACACCGCAATAATACATTTTTACCTTACCAGGTTCGACGGTTTTAAATTCTTCTTGACGACGGGTGAGAGTATTGTAAATAGATAGGGTCATAATATAAGGGATAAGGCAATCTAACGATTAGCAATGATAGCGTATGTAGTGAGTAACCGGATAGGTGAGACAGATTAAGTTACAGATACAGTAAAAAGCGATCGCTCTTATCATCTATGATATCTAAATATAGTTCTCTAGTTGATTTCCAGTAATATCATGTAATATAGTTGTCAGAGTTAGGTAACTTATGATTCTAGCTTTACCCAGAACTAAACAAGTAAATTTTGCAGAGTTGGCGTAATTTAACCCAAGATCAAAATGATTTAACTTTATATTTAGGTTTAGGTATAATTTCTGATATTGCAAATCTTCAAACAACAACTATTGCTATTGAGAATTGCATCAATGAAAACATCACTTTAAGCAATTTATAAATGATTCAAAAAATGATAAAATAACTAGCTAACAAACACTTCCCAAGTGACAATTAACAGCTACTCGGATTTTTGCAAATCACGCTAACATTCAAAATAGACTCAAACCCTACTTCATAAATATGACATCAGCAGTTACTTCAGAATCTCACGTAATGGAAGCAACCAAACAGGGATTACCTGTTACCATTATCACTGGTTTTCTTGGCAGTGGTAAAACTACCTTACTAAATCATATTCTTACTAATCAGCAAGGTGTAAAAACTGCTGTTTTAGTGAACGAATTTGGCGAAATTGGTATTGATAACGAATTAATTGTTTCTACAGATGATAATATGGTGGAACTTAGTAATGGTTGTATTTGTTGCACCATTAATAATGACTTAGTTGATGCTGTTTACCAAGTTGTAGAACGTGAACAAAAGCTAGATTATCTAGTAGTTGAAACTACAGGTTTAGCAGATCCTTTACCTGTAGCAATGACATTTTTAGGATCTGAATTGCGAGATTTAACCCGATTAGATTCAATTGTCACTGTAGTAGATGCGGCAAATTATAGTTTGGATTTATTCAACTCTCAAGCTGCATTTAGTCAAATTACTTATGGTGATGTAATTCTGCTCAATAAAACCGATTTAGTTGATGAAGCTGCTTTAAATTCATTAGAGAAAAAGATTAATGATATTAAGGAAGGTGCAAGAATTATCAGAACTAAAAATTCTCAAGTTCCACTTCCTTTAATTCTCAGTGTTGGGTTATTTGAATCTGATAAATATTTTGATTCAGAAACCGATGAACATGATCATCATCATCACGATCATGATCATTCTACCTGCGAACATGAACATCACGACCATGATCATTCTACCTGTGGACATGACCATCACGACCATGATCATCACCACTCTGATCACTTAGAAAATGATGGTTTTACATCCATATCTTTTCAAAGTGATCAACCTTTCTCGATTAGAAAATTTCAATATTTCTTAGATAATCAACTACCCACAAATGTCTTCCGCGCTAAGGGTATTATGTGGTTTGAAGAAAGTCCACAACGTCATATTTTCCACCTTTGCGGTAAACGCTTCACTATTGATGATGATCAATGGAAAGGTGAAAAGAAAAATCAACTGGTTTTAATTGGTCAAAATTTGGATCAAGAGACTTTACTTCAGCAATTAGAAAATTGTCTGTGTTTACCTTCAGTTAGCAAAGGTAAAGGTTTCGGGAAATAGATAATTGGTGATTGGTGATTGGTAATTGAGAAATAAGGGTACAGGGAACAATTAAAAAATTTTCACCCCATCACCCCATACCCTGACTCCTGTGAGGGTTTAGCATTGCTAAACCCCTATCTTTATCGTTAGTAAAAAATCTGAAATATGCGCGTTATTGTTCAAAGAGTTAAATCATCCCAAGTAACTATAGACGGGGAAATTGTTGGTAAAATTGGTCGAGGTTTAAATTTACTTGTGGGTATTTCTCATACTGATACTGATGGGGAAATTGATTGGATGGTGCGTAAATGTTTAGAATTACGTTTATTTCCCGATGATGAAGGTGGTGATAAATGGCAAAAATCTGTACAAGAAATTAATGGGGAATTATTAGTAATTAGTCAATTTACATTATACGGTGATTGTCGTAAAGGTCGTCGTCCTTCCTTTGACCGTTCTGCTACACCCACATTAGCAGTATATTTATATAATCGCTTTGTATCAAAATTACAGGAAAGTGGTTTAAGGGTAGAAACTGGTAAATTTGGCGCGATGATGCAAGTTGCAATTGAAAATGATGGACCAGTTACTTTAATTTTGGAAAAAGAAGCTATTTAGCGACACCCACCCAAAATGAAAAACAGATTTAATCAAGATAGCCAAATCGCTGCTATATGATGAGAGAATATTAACCTAAAGATCATAAAACTTAAACAAACATTCATCATGGCAAAAATCCAATTTTCTAGAGGCATTGACGAACCAGTAGTTCCAGAAGTAAAGTTAACAAGATCACGTAGTGGTGATAGTGGAACAGCAACATTTACTTTTGAAAATCCCCAAGCCTTCAGTGAAAATAGTACAGAAGAAATTACAGGGATGTATATGATTGACGAAGAGGGGGAAATTATCACCCGTGAAGTCAAGGGTAAATTTGTTAATGGTAGACCAGAAGCAGTAGAAGCTGTTTACCTGATGAAAAGTGTAGAAGAATGGGATCGTTTTATGCGGTTTATGAATCGGTACGCTGAAGAGAATGATTTAGGATTAAGTAAATCTTAAATTACTTAGTGGTGATTGGTGATTGGTAATTGGTGATTAGTGATTGGGTTATCAACACTCCACACTTCGCACTCCGCATCCTGCACCCCATCACCCGATTTAATTATATTGTTAAAATAGTAAATATCAGCAGTCAGCAGTTTATAGGAGTAATAATCATGACAGTTGCAACTGCTAAAAAAATGACTTTTGCAGAATTTCTAGAATTTGATGGCGGTACAGATAATTTCTATGAGTTGGAAAATGGGGAATTAATTGTTATGCCTTCTGAAAGTGAACTAAATCAAAGAATAGCAATGTTTTTACTTGCCTATTTTCTCAAATTAGGTATTCCCTATTATCGGTTAAGAATGAAAACAGAAATAGCTGTAAATAGTAAAATGGTAGGGGTGAGAGTTCCTGACTTAGTGATATTTTCCGAAGAACTAGCAGAAGAAATGAAAGAAGCTAAACGTTCCCTAGTTTTAATGGACATGACACCCCCATTATTAGTAGTTGAAATAGTCAGTCCTAACCAAGAAAATCGGGATTATCGTTACAAACGTTCAGAATATGCAGCGCGAGGTATTGCTGAATATTGGATAGTTGATCCCATGCAAAAAAAGGTAACAGTTTTCGAGTGGGTAGAAGGTTTTTATGATGAGCATATTTTTACTGATGATATGGTGATTTATTCCCCTTTATTTTCTGATATTAAGTTAACTGTGGGTGAGGTTTTACAGGGATAAAAATTGATGAAAACTTTAGCAGTAGCAGCAGCAAAACTCACCCAATAATTGAAAAAAGGCCTAAGTATTTATTTCTATATATAGATTATCAAAATATAACATTTCTTCTTCCTTTCTTCTTCCTTTCTTCTTCCTTCCTTCTTCCTTCCTTCTTCCTTCGTGTTCTTCGTGCCTTCGTGGTTTATTAAATCAGTATTATTCCGGTAGGAAGGGAGTAAACTATAGCAAAATTAATAATACAGGACTTACGCAAAAGGGAACGAAAGTAGGGGTAATTCATGAATTACCCCTACGCAAGAATAAGGTTTTCAGTGACATCTTGCGTAAGTCCTATAATAGTAATTGCATTTTCCATATCCATATATGATCAAATCACATCCACATCCAGATAGAGAAAATATCACAGTAAAATGTGCAGTTGTTACCGTCAGCGATACCCGCACATCAGAAACAGATAAAAGTGGAAAATTAATACAGGATTTATTATTATCTGCTCATCATTTAATTGCAGATTATCAAATAATCAAAGATGAACCAGACAAAATCCAAGCATATATAGAAAGTATCAGTAAAAATCAGAATGTAGATGTAATTATTTTTAATGGTGGTACAGGAATAGCACCCAGAGATACTACTTATGATGCGATCGCTAATTTATTAGAAAAGACTTTACCAGGTTTTGGCGAAATATTCCGTTTTCTCAGTTATCAAGAAATCGGTTCTAGAGCGATCGCTTCTCGCGCTGTAGCTGGTATTTATCAAAATAAATTAATCTTTTCCCTTCCCGGCTCTAGTAACGCAGTCCGTCTGGGAATGGAAAAATTGATATTACCAGAAATCATCCATCTTTTCAAACAAATGCAAAATCACTAAAAAACAAGATCCCCGACTGCTCAAAAAATCGGGGATCTAGGCTGTGTTATTGATATTTTGTTAAAAATCTCAAAATTTAATGCTTGTCAAGCATATAGTAGCCAAAATTGCAGCAATGATATAAAACGCACCAACTACTTGCAATTCTGTCCAACCAGATAATTCTAAATGGTGGTGTAAAGGGGCCATTTTAAATAACCGTTTACCTTTCCCATCTGGTCCCTTGGTAGCTTTGTAATAACTGACTTGAGCCATCACAGACAGAGTTTCCACAAAGAAGATACCGCTGAGAATGAACAAGGCTACTAAACTATTAGTAAGCAGTGCTACAGCAGCCAACGCACCACCCAAAGCCAGAGAACCTGTATCACCCATAAAAACACGGGCTGGGTTGCGGTTATGGGCTAAAAAGCCTACACAACTACCACTCATAGCCGCACAGAATATCATCAAATCAGGTGAAGTGGGTGCAATTAAAGCGCCTAAAGCAAAAATTGCGATCGCCACCGTTCCCCCAGCCAACCCATCAATACCATCAGTTAAATTAGTAGCATTGCTTTCTGCAACCAACACAAAACCAGCCACAGGCCAGAAAAGTAAACCCAGAGGCAAAGATAAACCAACCCAAGGCAAGGCAATATTTGTTATACTAAAATCTCTGTTAAACATCATCCAGACACAGAAACCAGTTGCAAAAACAATCTGCAAAACCAATTTCATCTTTGGAGATATACCTTTATTTGATTTTCGATGCAAAATTTGCCAATCGTCGATCCAGCCTATTAAGCCATAGCTGAGAGTTAACACAGAAACAGCAAGTACATCCTGAGCAAAATTAGACAAAATACAAGCAACTGTTACAGCTACAGGTATGAAAAAGATCCCCCCCATAGTCGGAGTACCAGCTTTTTTCAGATGCGCTTGCGGTCCATCTTCCCTAATTATTTGTCCTGTTTTCAAAGCTTGTAGCAACGGCACAACCCAAAAACCAGCAGCACCAGCGCCTACAGCACATAGAAAAAACGGCATAGTCAGCGAATTAGCTTGCCAGAATACTCTATGTCCTAGCCCATCTAAAATCAATGCAGTTGTAGTCAGCGAGAGAGCTAACAGAGAGGCCAGCCCAATTCCAGAAATGTTTAATCCTTGGTTTGGAGATAATTTAGCGTCCACAAAAAATTTCCCTTCACTCCACACTTTTAAAAAACCGAAAACCGAAACTATTGATCAAACCCAGTCCCCACAGTCCTCAAGACTAGTCCTCATCTATACTGATATCGCCATCATCATCATAGTCAAGGTCAGCAATTCCATCTTCTCCCGCCAAAAAATCAGATATTTCTTCTTCAGGCTCCGAAAAAGTCGATTCGTTAAAGTCACGAGCGATGAGACGACCGCTAGACTGCAACCAGTCCAACATCGAAGACTTTTGCTTCAAGGGAATTACAGTAGCTCTTTGGTTCCGGGGTTGCTCATTTAGGGGAGAATTTAACATATCAACGAAGACAGAAAAAGGTACAAGTTCTGGACATTAAGAGTCTATCATTTGATACGGGATAATTTAGTTAATGATTCAACTCTTTGATTGATCTATCCGAATTAAACACAAAAATTTATTTAATAGCCCTACGCCAAACAGCAAGCTATTCTTCGACGATTACACCAGCCTATACATATAACATTTAACCCTTGTTAATCCTGATTTCATAGCTATATTTTGAGGTCAAGAGTTATGGTAACAAAAAGTACGCTTTTAGATGCAATTGCTGGTACAAACCGGGGTTTACTGGCAACTGAAACCCAAAAACAGGCTATCCTAGCAGCGATCGCCAGTCTAGAAGACTTTAACCCCACACCCCGCCCAATGCAAGCCAGCCATTTACTAGAAGGTGATTGGCGATTACTTTACACCACCAGCAAGGCCTTATTAAACCTGGATCGTTTCCCTCTTTGTAAACTTGGTCAAATTTACCAATGTATTCGAGTCGAAACTAACAGTGTTTATAACATTGCTGAAATTTATGGACTACCGTCTTTGGAAGGATTAGTTAGCGTCGCTGCTAAATTTGACCCTGTTTCCGAACGTCGAGTCCAAGTCAAATTTCAACGTTCTATTTTTGGCTTACAAAGGTTAATTGCCTATAAATCACCTGCAACGTTTATCCAACAAATTGAATCAGGCAAAAAATTTACCGCTTTTGATTTTCCCATCAACAGCGACCAACAACAAGGATGGTTGGACATCACTTATCTAGACAATGATCTGCGTATTGGCAGAGGTAACGAGGGGAGTGTCTTTGTGTTAAGCAAAGCTTAAAAGGCATAGGCAATTTATTCGCAAAAAGTGTTTGCGAACGACATTATTCTATTATAGGTACTTTGTCAAGTAGGGTTTGATACTTTTTCGGGTAATTGGTAATTGGTAATTAGGTTATTCATCTTCCCCAGTCACCAGTCACCAGTCACCAGTCACCAGTCACCAGTCACCAGTCACCAGTCACCAGTCACCAGTCACCAGTCACCAGTCACCAGTCACCAGTCACCAGTCCCCAGTCACCAGTCACCAGTCACCAGTCACCAGTCACCAGTCCCCAGTCACCAGTTCCCTAACTTATGACAAATAACTTAACAAATACGCTAGTAAAGACCTTCTAGTTGTAGAGTGAAATCAAATAGCCCTAATTTATTCTCAATTGAACATTCAAAGGGAAGATAATCATGGTTCAACGTGGTTCTAAAGTACGTATTCTCCGCCCTGAGTCCTACTGGTTTCAAGAAGTAGGTACTGTTGCTACTGTAGATCAAAGCGGAATTAAGTACCCTGTAATTGTACGTTTCCCCAGTGTTAATTACGCTGGTGTTAACACCAACAACTTTGCTTTAGATGAATTAGTAGAAGTGGAAGCACCCAAAGCTAAACCTGCTGCTAAAAAGTAAGCAATACAACAGTCATGAGTCCTGAGTGCTGAGAATTGAGTATAAAAACATGGAAAAGCAGTAAACTAAATATGCTGGTTCCATGCCCTTAATCTACGGTTGAGGTATGACTCTAAACTAAACACCCAGCAATCATTACTCTGAAAATGCCTGAATTGCCTGAAGTTGAAACAGTACGACGGGGTTTAAATCAATTAACCCTAAATCAAGAAATTACGGGGGGCGATGTGTTGCTACCACGCACCATCGCCCACCCTTTTTTTGTTGAAGAATTTATAGAAAAAATTAAAACCAGTGCCATTACATCTTGGCATCGTCGCGGTAAATATCTTTTAGCTGAACTCTCCCCTTTTTCCTGGTTAGGCGTTCATCTGCGAATGACAGGGCAATTATTATGGTTAAATCGAAATGAACCCTTACACAAACATACAAGAGTAAGATTATTTTTTGGAGATCAGCAAGAATTACGCTTTGTAGATCAGCGCACCTTCGGGCAAATGTGGTATGTTCCTGGGAATGTACCTGTAGAAAGTATTATTACAGGTTTAGCCAAACTAGCAGTAGACCCATTTTCCCCAGAGTTTACAGTTGAGTATTTAGCAAATAAACTGCAAAAAGTCCGTCGTCCGATTAAAACAGCCTTATTAGACCAGTCAATAGTAGCAGGATTAGGTAACATTTATGCTGATGAGGCTTTGTTTAAAAGTGGCATCTTACCTACCACCATCTGTACAGAATTGCAGAAAAAACAAATAGAACCTTTAAGAACAGCGATAATTGATGTTTTATCCGCCAGTATTGCCGCAGGTGGGACAACTTTTAGTAATTTCCTCAATGTTAAAGGCGTTAACGGCAATTATGGCGGTGAAGCGTGGGTTTATAACCGTGCTGGAGAGCCTTGTAAAGTTTGTAGTAATATCATCCAGCGTATTAAACTAGGTGGGCGTTCTAGTCATTTTTGTTCTCAGTGTCAAAGTTAGTGCTGAGTCTATATCGCTGTTAAAATTTTATGAGGAGAAAAATTATATCTGAAAATGGCGGCCAATTTAGCCGCTTTTTTGTTGACGTTACAAAAATTTATGATTAGAATAGCGACTAGGCAGTTTTGGTAAATATTTATTACTATTTATTACCTAGATTGAAATTATGTTAAGAAATGTGTTTACAAAAGTAACGATTTCTTAATATAATCTAATTAAAAGAAAAATGCAAAATTGATTGTCAACAGTGATGAATCCGATACAAATTCCTTGGCTATCAGCCATAATTTTTTTGCCGTTAGTGGCATCCTTAGCCATTCCCCTCATTCCCGACAAAGACGGTAAAACCATTCGCTGGTATGGTTTAGGAGTAGCTTTTGCAGATTTAGCATTAATGATTTATGCGGTTTGGCAAGGTTACGACTTCCAAAGTTCAGCTTTACAACTCACAGAAACCTATAGTTGGATACCTCAAATTGGTTTAAATTGGGCATTAGCGATTGATGGTTTATCAATGCCCTTAGTATTACTCACAGGTTTAATTAACACATTAGCTATATTCGCGGCTTGGAAAGTAACCAATAAGCCGCGTTTATTTTATGCGTTAATGCTGGTAATGTACAGCGCCCAATTAGGTGTATTCCTCGCCCAAGACTTGTTATTATTCTTCTTAATGTGGGAAATCGAATTAGTACCTGTTTATTTATTGATTTCTATTTGGGGAGGCAAAAACCGCCGTTACGCAGCTACTAAATTTATTCTCTACACAGCAGCCGCATCTATATTTATTCTCGTAGCTGGTTTAACAATGGCGTTTTACGGTGATAACTTCACCTTTAACATGACAGAATTGGGACTTAAAGAATATCCCCAACTGTTAGAATTAGCTCTCTATGCAGGTTTCTTAATTGCTTACGGTGTAAAATTACCTATTTTCCCCTTTCATACCTGGTTGCCTGATGCCCACGGTGAAGCGTCTGCACCTGGTTCTATGATTTTAGCTGGTGTGTTATTAAAAATGGGTGGTTATGCCCTAATTCGCTTTAACATGGAAATGTTAGGTGATGCCCACGCTGTTTTTGCTCCAGTTTTAGCAATTTTAGGTGTAGTCAATATTGTTTACGGTGCTTGTTGTGCTTTTGCCCAAACTAACCTCAAACGCCGTTTAGCTTACTCTTCTATTGCCCACATGGGTTTTGTGTTAATAGGCATTGCATCTTATACCGAAATTGGTATTAGTGGTGCAGTGTTACAGATGGTTTCTCATGGTTTAATTGCTGCTAGTTTATTCTTCTTGTCTGGTGTTACTTATGAACGCACCCATACTTTAATGATGAACCAAATGGGTGGTATTGCTAAGGTAATGCCGAGAACCTTCGCTCTTTTTACTGCTGGTGCAATGGCTTCTTTAGCTTTACCCGGTATGAGTGGTTTTGTGGGTGAGTTAATGGTGTTCTTGGGTATTGGTACTAGCGACGTTTACAGTTCTAGTTTCAAGGTTGTAGTTATTTTCTTATCAGCAGTGGGTGTGATTTTAACACCTATCTATTTACTCTCAATGTTGCGTCAGGTGTTCTACGGTAAGCAAAGTGAAGAGTTACATTTAGATACTGTAGTTGCTGATGTGAAACCCCTTGAGTTGTTCATCACTGCTTGTTTGTTACTGCCTATCATCGGTATTGGTTTCTATCCTAAGTTAGTAACAGAAACTTATGATGTAAAAACTGTAGAAGTTGCGGCTCATGCCCGTCAAGTGTTGCCTGTGATCGCTCGTCAACAACCTACAAGTTTATATTCTCAAATCTTTTCTGCTCCCACTTTAGCTAGTGCTGAGTAGTTGTTAAGTTACAAGTTGTTTTGGGGGTGGTTGTGGAAACTGCCCCTATTTTTTTCTCACGCAGAGACGCAGAGGCGCAGCATTCGGGGGATAAGTTATCCCTGAAACCATTGATTTTCTTTCCGAATGCTTCGCCCTTACTTATTTGAAAATACTTGTAATTGCTTATGCACAGAAGATGGTTATTCCTCATCAAAACCAGCATAACAGGGTTTTCAGGTGGTGTCAAGGGGTCTACTCTTTACTATTGCGGAAATTTTGATTTTTGAAATTAATGTTGAGTTTCCTTGCGTCAACCCAACCTACTACTAAAATATTGTAATCATACTATTCTAAAATTCCTAACAAAATTCTCATTAAATCTTCTAAATCATCAGGAATACGATATAATGAGATATCTTGAAAAATTTGCTGATTTGTTTTATCTAACCTACCAAAACGCCAAGCATCCCCAATAGTTACACATCCATAAAAAATATCACCTTCTTCAACTTCAGAAATAGCAATTAATTCTACAGCTAACTGAGTAAAACCT
Organism: Sphaerospermopsis sp. FACHB-1194; assembly: GCF_014696235.1. Lineage (NCBI taxonomy): Bacteria > Bacillati > Cyanobacteriota > Cyanophyceae > Nostocales > Aphanizomenonaceae > Sphaerospermopsis > Sphaerospermopsis sp. FACHB-1194. Next base: position 100,810 of record NZ_JACJPU010000004.1, read on the forward strand.
CGTGTTAAATCATCATTTTTTGCCTCAACTACTAATAAACCGGGATTTCGTTTTAGGAAATAATCTAAATTACCTTTTAACCAATTATTCACAGATAATGGATACTCGATTCTGATTTGACATTGACAATAACGAGCAACTTCTAATAATGTAGGTGCTACTAAAGTTTCTCGTCGTGCTGTTTCGCTACTTAAACTGACTAGAGTTAAAGATTCTTCAATTCTTTGTTTTAACTCTTCTAATCTTTCTAAAGGATGATTACTTTTAGGTAAATCAATATGTCTTCTGAGTAAAGAATAACCTAATTCTGCTAATATTTCATCAGCTTCATAGGTCATTTCAAAGTAAGATCGGAATGTGTAGGATTGATTTTCTGATAATATTTTTCTACGAGTCATAATTTGTCTGAATCAGGTGGTTATCGAGCGACCTGTACTGAGCCTGTCCTGAGCGGTGTCGAAGGGCGCAGTCGAAGTAAGTCAAGATAATATCCAGGATTTGAGGATTTACAGGATGTTTATTACCATCATACATGAGAATAATTAATTTATTGCTACGGAAGATTTAGTAAGTGATGACAAGAAAGTGATTATTTCTTGAATTAATGGATGTTGTTGTAATATTTTAATTTCTTCATCATTGATATTACTAAATATTTTCTCATTGATTGATGTTTCTTTACCTAATACTGTTTCTAAAAATTCCTTGGGTTTACTTTGGGCAAGTTGCCATTCTAAATCATTAAATTCACGTTGGGCGATTTTTTCAATTAATGGTTTATTTTGGAGAAATATAATTTCTATTTCAGGAGTAGCAAGGGAGATTTGAAAAGGAATACCTGAAGATACTTGACGTAATAAATAATTAATTAAATCTTTCTTTTCAAATACTTTAGATGGGTTATCTGTAACTGCATCTATAATAAGAAAAACAGGTATTTTTTGAGTCGCAAGTAGTGAACTAGCTAAAGAACGCGCTCTGTAAGAACTTGCACCTGCTATAAATTTAATATCTTGAATTAAATTTTTTGGTAGCAATTTCTGTAAAATTTCTATATCTTTATCACTTTCTGTCAGGATGTATGCTAGTGTCATGAGAAAATCTCCGTTGTAATGTCGTAATTAGGTATACATTTTTGAACACAAACACGATATTTTTTGACTAGGAATTTACATATACATTTATTTGTGAGTGAATATTCAATTTCTTCTCCTCCCCATAGTAGAATAGTTTGCGGAGAAATAAACCCAGTTAATGTTACTGTTGCTTCTGTAAATCCACTGCGACTAAACACACTACCAATAGCTGATGCTGGTCTTCGTAGCAATTGATTTCTTAGTTTAGCTATAGGTTCAATATTAACCTCGTCACTTGTATCTTTACATTCTATCAAACAGGCTAGGCTATCTGTATAGATTACTCCGTCAATTTGTTCTACTATTTTATCTTGAATTTTGACGATGTAAGGCCAAGCTACTTCTGCACCATCAAGTTGAAATGCACGTAATACCAGATATTCTAATGCTTTACCTGCATCCCAAAAGTTTGAGGTCTTTTTTGCTTTAATTTCTGACCATAATTTGATTAAATCATCCCAGTTATAGCTGGTAATTCTTGCTTGATATTCTGCATCTGTGGTCATGATTTAATTTTAGTTTTTCAGATTTTTATATATTACTATTATGTGCTGTTTGTGATTGTTGTTGGGTTTCCTTGCGTCAACCCAACCTACTAAATTACTAATTTTTAACGAACCACGAAGACACGAAGGACACGAAGATAAGATACAAAGAGAAGAAAAAGAAGCATTATAAATGATTTAATTATATATGATTGTTATAGTTTATTAGATCAGCCTAAAAATTACCATAATGCTCTTTCCGGTTTTATTTCTTTTTCTTTTTCTAACCGAGATTCAATTTCCAATTGCCAACGAGCAATTAATTCTTGTGCTTTAATATATACTTCCCTAGAAGCATCAATTTGTTGAGCTTGGGAAATGGCGCTCTCTAAACCAGCAACCGTACCTATCCAAGCACTTCTTTGGGCTTCACCCAAAACAATAAAATCATCAATTTCTGATTGTAATTCAGCAATAGGCGGAGTTTTTCTAGCAATTTCTAATGCTGTATCTGCATCTTTCTCATTCATTTTCTCCTGTGCTAATTTGAGTATTTTTATAACAAATTCAGATTTTAACTTTTGGGATTCTTGATATACATAACTTTCAGGTTTAATCGCCTCAGCTAATCTAATAGCTTTGAGTAAATTATCTACATTGGGACTTTTTGCTAAATCTTCTGCTTTGTAAAGTTTATCCCGATCTTCCCTAACTTCGACAATAATTTTATTATTAAGTTGGTTCAATGCAGCAATAGCAAAAAATCCCACACCTAAACTAATTAACCATTGCCAAGGTTTATGTTTTTTCTGAATTGGTTTAGCCGTTGTTGTGACTGGTTTACCTGGACTCACTGCAACAGTCCCAGAAGCACTATTTTTAGATTGAATCTTTGTAGTGTTTCTGAAAATATGAACTTGATTTAAACCTTGTTCAATTTCCTTTAATCTCTGTAAAATAACTCTTGTATTTTCAGGACGCTGATTTGCGGTAGGCGCAATTAAGTTATCAATTAAATCTGCTAAAACAGGAGAAATATTAACTGCATATTTTCGCCAATTTAACTCATTAGTCAGAGGATCATAAATAGCTTTATCCTGTGGTTCTTTACCTGTCAGTAAAAATATAAAAGTCCGTCCCAAAGCAAAAAAATCAGACTGTTGTACAGAATAACCGTTTTGTTGTTCTGGTGGTGAATAACCTTGGGAAATAATTCTAGTATGGGAGTTTCCCGCTAAAATTGTGGTGGTGATTTGTCGCACTGCACCAAAATCAATTAAAACCAGTTGCCCACTAGGTCGCAGCATGATATTCTGAGGTTTAATATCACGATGAAAATATTTTTGAGCGTGTACTAAAGCCAGAATTTCTACAATTTGTTTCAACCAATGGATAGCTTGAGTTTCAGTAATAGGTTGATAATTGCGAATTTCCATCCATTGCTCTAAATTTACCCCTTCAATTTTCTCCATTACTAAACAGTGCAATGGTACAGAACTATTTTTAGGTAAAACCGTAAAATAACCATCTGCTTCGACTTTGGGAATACCTGCACTATTTAACTGACTCAAAACCTTAGCTTCTTGTTGAAACAGTTCCACAGCTTTGGGGTTATTCTCAGTCAGCACTTTTAAAACTTTGGTTTTTCCACCGTCGTCAATTTCAAAAGTGTTACCAAAACCACCTTGACCTAGTTGTTTAAGTACCCGATAGCGATTTTGCAGTAGTATTTGTGACCCACAGTTACAGCAAATAGGATTATTTGCATTTGCAGGATCAGCAGGTTTGGCACAGTGAGGATTGATACAATAGGACATCGCGCAAAAATCCGCCCCATCAATAAATGACTGTTATTCATCACCAGTACAGGAATTAAGAATATAAAGTAATCATAATATGTTTAAATATACTCTAAGTAGATTAACATAGTTGTCGTATTTTTGGCAACTGGTTTTACTATAAATAACAAAATAAGTAACGTCTGCTGTTCCCGCAGCGTGCCATTAAGCATATAAATACAAAACTGAATCAAGGGATTCAGGGATAAAAAGGGGAAGAAAATCCCAGGAATAGACATTACAACCATCAAAAGCTGCCCACTTTTCCCCCTGACTCCTGTACGGGTTTAGCACTGCTAAACCCCTACTGACTCCTGACTCCTGACAATTTAATTCTTATTAGTTGTTGTAGTATTTTGAGCAGCTTGTTTACCTAAAATTTCCAAAGCTTTAGCAAATTGGGGATCTTCTAAAGTAGCCAGTTTATCACGTTCGTTTAACCACAACTCTTGTCTTTGGGCATCAGTTAAATCTACTTTGATATCAGGGTCAATACCGTGCTTGTTAATATCTTTACCGCTAGGAGTATGATATTTAGCAATAGTCACCGCTAAACCAGAACCATCTTCCAACGGACGCACAGATTGTACCAAACCCTTACCAAAAGTTTGTGTACCCACTATCGTCGCCCGTTTATTATCCTGCAAAGCACCGGACAGGATTTCACTAGCACTAGCAGAACCCTTATCCACCAAAACTACTAAAGGTTTATTAGTTAAAGCACGTCCTCTGGCTATTTCCCGTTCTTGCTCACCTTGACGATCAATAGTGGAAACAATCGTACCTTTATCTAACCACATCCGGGAGATTTCTATACTGGAAAATAATAAACCACCAGGATTACCACGCAGATCCAAAACGTAACCAGTGACGTTTTTAGCTTCTAACTTATTAATGGCATCTCTCATTTCTTTGCCAGCATTAGCACTGAATTGATTCAGTCGAATGTAGCCAATATTACCTGCTGGACTTGGTTTTTCAGCAAACTTAACCGGATGAATTTCGATTCGCGCCCTGGTGATGTCAAATATTTTTTGCTGACCATTTCGGAGAATTTTCAGTCTGACCTGAGTTCCCGCTTCACCGCGAATTAAAGATACAGCTTGGTTAGTATCCATGCCTTTAGTGCTTTTGCCATCAATTTCTAAGATGACATCTTTAGCTAAAATTCCTACTTTAAAAGCTGGTGTATCTTCAATAGGGGAAATTACAACTAATTCCTTTGTTTTTTCATCCTGACTGATAGTGATACCAATACCTGTTAATTCTCCAGAGGTATCAACCTGCATACTCTTAAATTCCTCTGGATCCATAAACCGGGTATAAGGGTCTTCTAGCTTTTTCAGCATCTCCCGGATGGATGTATAAGCTTCCTGCTGATTACTGTAGGACTTGCTTAAATATTCTTTACGAACAGCTTGCCAATCTACTTGATTAAAAGTCCCGTCTACATATTGACGGTAAACAATTTGCCAAACTTCGTCTACCAATTCCTTGGGACTTGCTTTAAACAAAGCCTGACCACGGGAATTAATACCAAGACTAGTAACAGCAATTGTAGAAAGCGTCACTGCTGTAGCACCTAAAACAAGTCTACTTTTTGTAATCACCATAATGACATCTATGTCAGAGGGAAAATCTATTGTCAGTATGCCCAATCTAACACAGGATTTGGTGATGGGTGATGGGTGATGGGTGATAGGGGAAAAATATTTCTCTCCCGACTTCTCTACGGGCGAAGCATTCGGGCTACCAATTCTCAATTTTATGAAAAGGTTATTTTCCGAATGCTTCGCCCCTACGACTCCCGACTCCCCATTCCCCAAATTAAGGATCTACCCAACGTCCATCAGCTTTAATTAAATTGATCAATTCCTCTACACCTTGATCTTCTGGAACTTTTTTGATTTCTTCTCTGCCACGGTATAAAGAAATAAAACCAGGATTTTTACCTACATAACCATAGTCAGCATCGGCCATTTCTCCTGGTCCGTTGACAATACAACCCATGACGGCAATATCTAAACCTGTTAGGTGTTTGGTTGCTTCCCGGACTTTGTGTAACACTTCTTCTAAGTTAAATAAAGTTCTTCCGCAAGAAGGACAAGCGACATACTCAACCATTGTTTTCCGCAAACCTAAAGCTTGCAGAATGCTGTAACAAACGGGAATTTCTTTTTCTGGTGCTTCTGTCAAAGATGCGCGAATTGTATCACCAATACCATCGGCTAATAATGTAGCTATTCCCGCAGTAGATTTAATTCTGCCATATTCCCCATCTCCGGCTTCGGTTACACCCAAATGTAAAGGATAATCCATGCCTAAATCATCCATGCGTTTGGCCATTAACCTATAGGCTGCTACCATGACGGGAACTCGTGAAGCTTTCATGGAAATAACGATGTTGCGAAAATCCAAAGATTCACAAATGCGGATAAATTCTAAGGCAGATTCTACCATTCCTTCGGGAGTGTCACCGTAGGTAAATAGCATTCTTTCTGCTAACGAACCATGATTCACTCCTATCCGCAAAGCTTTACCTTGATCTCTTAGGGAAACTACCAAGGGTTCTAAGGTTTCACGGATTTTCTCGCCAATTTCGTCAAATTCGGCTTTTGTGTATTCGGTGCGGTTGGTGTTGGGTTTTTCAAATACATACAACCCTGGATTGATACGTACTTTTTCGATATGTTTAGCTACTTCCAGGGCAATTTTCATGCCATTGTGATGCACGTCGGCAACAATGGGAACATCACGGTAAGTTTGCTTTAATTTCTGTTTAATTTCTGCTAAGGCTTTGGCATGAGCCATACTAGGAACTGTAACGCGGACAATTTCGCAGCCAATTTCATGAAGACGACGAATAGCTGCTACAGAACCATCAATATCGAGGGTATCTTCGTTAATCATTGACTGTACCACCACAGGGTAGCCTCCGCCAATGGTGACATCTCCTACCTTGACAGGACGAGTTTTGCGGCGTTTGATGGTGGTGTCAAAGACGGGTTGACTGGATGTAATGTTGTTAGTTTCAAGGGGTGGTAGGGTTTGCATAGCCTCAACAGGTAGATTTTCTGTAGCTAAAATATCAGATTGCAAGGGGTTATGTTTCTCAGATTGCCATAGTTGAGGCTCTTTTGGGTGGTGAAGTGGAAAATTTCCAACTTCATTTTGTTAGCATTTATTAAATGGTATTGATAGGTTCAACGCTATTGATATGAATCCTACTGTCACTCGATTACAGGAACACATTGAATATCCCCGTGAGGGAGTTTTAAGCAAGGTGCTGGCAAAAGATACAGTTTGTCAATATACTCTCTTTTGTCTAGCAGCTAATACGGAAATTTCTGAACATACCTCTACACGCAATGCTACTGTCAATGTTTTGGAAGGTAGAGGTTTATTAACTTTATCAGGAGAAGAAATTCTACTCGAACCCGGAGTTTTTATTTTTATGCCTGCTAATGCCCCTCATGCGTTACAGGCTGAATCTAATTTATCATTTCTGCTCACACTTTCTGAAAGGTCAGCAGATATTAATTAATCATTTTGGGAGGTTTGGAAAATGTTAACAGCAATTTCTACCTTTACTCAGCATTTAGATTTTTCTCAATCAGAAATAGAAGCAATACTTTCTACACCTTTAGATGAGGTACTGAAATCAGAAGCACTAAAACAAGAATTAGACAGTTTAGATATTCAATTACTGCGTGAAACTTTACCCACAGCAGGACAAGTTTTAGCTGAAAATTTACCGCTTTTCTATCATTGGTTAAAAAACGAATTAGGGGTTAAGCGTGTTCCTGATAGTCCAGATCATACAACAAAATGGGTAATTAATTTTCTCCATCATCAAGAAAGTTTAAATCACCTCGTTGAGTTACATCATCCAGTTCCACCAGCAGCTTTAGAAGAAGCTGTTCCTCGTTTAGTTAGTTTATTTGATGGTGTGGAAGATGTCAAAGTTCGTCAGGAATGGGAAAAAGCGGTTGCTGCACTTTGTTTAGTTTTGGTTGTTGATAAAAGACAGAATAATTCGTAATTCGTAATTCGTAATTCGTAATTGCTGTCAAAATTAAAAATTTACAGAATTTTAGGAAAAACTTGATTGATTTTTGCTGACCATCCTGTAAATCCTGAAATCCTGGATATCCTGATTCAGACAACATTACCATCTTATTAACACTAACTCAGAGATTTGGACGATGTTGAATCCAAGGATTAGCGGTTTCTAATTGTGCTGCTAAACTAATAATAGTAGACTCGTCCGCAGGTTTACCTATTAATTGCACACTCAGGGGTAAACCATTACTATCAAAACCTACAGGAATCGCTATTGCAGGTAATCCTGTTGCGTTTGCTACTGGACAAGGTGCAACCCATTTGATAATATTTTGAAATGTCTCTTCTGGGGTTAAATTTTGCCATTCACCAACTTTAATGGGTGAGTGCAAATAAACCGGTAATACTAACACATCAATATTATCAAAAAAGGCGACAATTTGCCGGGAAACTATCTGCATTTGTGCTAAAGCTTGCAAATATTCACCCGCAGAACCGGTTCTAGATAATAAAAATTGATTCAATGGTTGCAGTGCTTCTAGGGGTATTCCTGCTGCTGCTACTCCAGATTGCCATACTATTTGAAATGGTGCTACTAAACCACTCATATCAGGACATTTTTCTGCTATTTCATGTCCCATTTCTGCTAATAATTTAACTGTTTTTAATACTCCTTGTTTGCAGTTTGTGTCAGCATCTCCCAAGGGAGTAATACTGGTACTAAAAGCTATTTTTAACTTCTGGGTTTTTACTTGGGTTGCTGCTAAAAATGAAGGTTCTGGATTTGTCAACCAGTAAGGATCTCCGGTAATATATCCAGAAATCACATCTAACATGGCTGCTGCATCTGATACAGTTCTAGCTATGGGACCATGAACAGCAATTCCTCCCATACGATCGCCTACCGGTGCTTGTGTGACTCTTCCCCTTGCTGGTTTAATTCCCACTACACCACAACAAGCCGCAGGTCCTCTAATTGAACCACCACCATCTGAACCTTGAGCGATCGCACATAATCCTGCTGTCACAGAGGCCGCAGCACCACCACTAGAACCCCCAGGAGTATATTCTAAATTCCAAGGGTTTCTAGCTGGGGGAAAACCTGTAGGTTCACTGTAAGGATAAGAACCTAATTCAGACGTGGCAGTTTTTCCCAAAATTGTAAAACCGGCTTGTTTAATCTTGCTCACTACGCCATCATCATAGTTAGAGATATTTTTAACGAAAGCTGGATTTCCGTAAGTGCAAGTAACACCAGCTACGGCGTTTAAATCTTTAATAGAAATGGGAACACCAAAAAATGGCGGTAATTCTGAAGCGGTTGTGAGTAATTCTGTTTTTGCTTTAGCGTCAGCAATAGCTAAATCTGCTGTGACAGTAAAATAACTTCCTAATTGGGGATTGAAGCGAGAAATTCTATCTAAATATAGTTCTGTCAATTCGAGAGGTGAAACTTCCCGACGACGAATTAATTGTGCTAACTCTAAAGCTGGGGTAAAAGCTAAATCAGTTTCATTCATTGTTGTAATTTGCAACTTTAAATTTGCAACTTTAAATTTTATACATCTATCAGAAGTTATAAATCTTCCATATTTCACAAATATTAACTTATAGCCCAACACAGGGTAGTTAAGACATCAATTTATCATGAAAGTCTTACTAAAATAGGCATATACTCCTGACTTCTGACTCCGGTTGGTGAGCGACTTGTACTGAGCGCAGTCGAAGTAAGTCGAACCACTGACTCCTACTATATTACTTTTTCACACTTGACCACCCCAAACTTGTAGACTGTTGATAAATCTTCTTTAAAGTATTCACATCTCTGCTAGAAATAGATACAGGGTTACGAACTTGAGAAAAATAAAGTGCGTCAGTTTCTACGGGACTATGACCCCAAATTCCTAAAGCGTGTCCCATTTCATGACGTGCTGCTGCTTGCAAATGTTCCCCTGTTTGAGTGGGACTTAATAAAATAGTAAAACGGTGTAATAAAAAATTATTTTGATTATATAACTCGTATGTCGCTAATGCAGAACGCGCACGGGGAATTTTACTAATGGGGTTTATTTGTAAAGGTGGACGTTGACGCATAATTTTAATATCAGCTTTAATATCAGTAATTTCTGAATTTTCTACTAATTCTAAAGGTAAAAAATTATTCCACTCTTTAATAGCTTGTGAAACTTGATTTACCCATGTTTGCGCTTGTTGTTGATTGATATTTGTAGGAGTTTCAATATTTACTTTAATCGGGAAATGTGACCAAATTAAATAACCATATTTTGTAGGTTGAATTTGCTCAAAATAATCACCACTATTATTTTGATCTTGCCATTTTTCTAAACTTAGTGGTAAAGGATGGGGTTTTTGTATTGATTTTTCCCCTAACCTCTCTGCTACAAGGAAAGGGGAAATTATAGTCTCCTTCCCTGCTAGGGAACGGGGTTGGGGGTTAGGTTCTTTGGCTTGAGTATGAAAATTCGTCAAAATAACTAACAGTCCTGAAATTATGAATAAAGTCAGAACTGTTAATAATTTCCACCCAAAAAAATGATGATTTCTATTTTGGGTTTTGGATATTGATTTTTGGGATATTTTTCCCATTTTTACTTATCTAGGTTTTACTTATTTAGGTAGCCAGTTAGCACTTAAAACCACTGTTAAACCGAGAAAAATTACTACTAACGCCCAGGTGACACGATTTAATGTATTTTCTGCGCTTTTGGTACTGCTAAAGAGTTGAGCTTGGCCACCAATAGCACCGATACCATCACCTTTAGGGCTATGTAGTAAAACCAGGACAATTAAACCTAAGGCAGAAAACGCCCAAATTCCTTGCACAATGTTAGTAATCGACATACGTAATTAAAAATTCCCAAAGATGATCTTGAATATTATTTAACGTAACACGGTTAATTAAAAATTTGATGATTGGTGACTGGTGACTGGTGACTGGTGACTGGGATAATATTACCAATTACCAATTACCCATTACCCATTACCCATTACCCATTACCTCTAAAAAACAGTTAACTGTGAAAAGTTAACTGTCAAAGAAGAGAAATAGATTACAACCCTACTTGTACAGGAGTACGAGAAAGTTGTAAATCATATTCTGCGGCTCTTAGTAGAGATTTACCAGTCATTTCTTCTGGTTGAGGAATTTGTAAAATATCCAAAATAGTGGGTGCAATATCAGCTAACTTACCATCATGTCGCAAGTCAACATTTGCACCATATCCGGGTATTTTCACTTTTTCCCCTTCTACCAAAATGAAGGGAACGGGGTTAGTTGTATGTGCCGTCCAAGGATTACCATCCTCATCTGCCATATACTCAGCGTTACCGTGATCGGCTGTAATTAGCATTGTACCGCCAACTTTGCCGACACTTTCTATAAGTCTGCCTAAACATCGGTCAACGGTTTCAATCGCTGTGACTGTAGCTTCTATTTTTCCTGTGTGGCCTACCATGTCAGGGTTAGCGTAGTTCATCACTACTAAAGAGTAAATACCCTTTTCAATGGCAGCGATCGCCACATCTGTCACCGCCTGGGCGGACATTGCGGGTTCTGTATCGTAGGTGGCTACCATTGGACTGCTGACCAGTTCCCGATCTTCTCCCTTGTATGGGTCCTCTAGTCCCCCATTAAAGAAATAGGTGACATGAGCGTATTTTTCCGTTTCTGCCGTGCGGAACTGTTTTAGACCATGATTTGCAATCACTTCACCCAGAATATTCGTCAAGTTCTGGGGAGTAAAGGCCACAGAGACAGTTAACTCTGGGTCATATTGGGTAAATGTCAGAAAAGACAGAGGTGTAATTTGCTGTCTCTCAAAACCCTGAAAATCAACACTAACAAAAGCTTGAGTTAATTCTCTGGCGCGGTCGGGACGGAAATTGAAAAAGATCACCCCATCGCCAGGTGCAACTGCGCCAGGAGTAATTCTGATGGGAACAATAAACTCGTCGGTTACGCCTTCAGCATAAGAGGCTTGCAAGACTTCTAACGCTGTTTTTCCGTTGCCAGCGCCTTCTTGCGTCATTACATCATAAGCTCGTTGGACTCGATCCCAACGGCGATCGCGGTCCATCGCATAATAACGACCGCTAATAGTGGCTATCTGCCCTATTTCCACGCGGTCTATATAATCTTGCAGTTGTGCGATGGCTTTTATTCCATCTGCGGGAAGAGTATCACGCCCGTCCATGATAGCGTGAATACATACATCAGCAATTTGCTGTGATTTGGCTAAGTCCAGTAACCCAAAGAGATGGGTAATGTGGGAATGTACCCCACCGTCAGAACAAAGCCCAATCAAGTGTAACTTGCCATTTCGTGATTTCACTTCCTGGCAAATGTTTACAAGTGCTGGGTTAGCGGCCAGAGAACCGTCTTCAACCGCATCGGAGATGCGTACCAGTTCTTGGGGGACGACACGCCCAGCGCCAATATTCAAATGACCAACTTCCGAGTTGCCCATTTGACCTTCTGGCAACCCTACGGCTTTTCCTGAAGTGCGAATGAGGGTGTGGGGGTAGGCCGCCCACAAACTGTCCATAATGGGAGTTTTAGCGGCAGCGATCGCGTTTCCTCGCTTGTCCTCACAGTAGCCCCATCCATCTAAAATGACTAGCACCACAGGAGCAACAGGTGCTTTGGTCATAGTAAAATTGCCCTTTACTTTTTGTAATAACCGAATGATACCACTACTAACCGCTAGTTGAAGAAAGAAGTTGGAAAAGATAGTATTTGCAGGAGTTATAGCTGTTAGAAGTCAAGAGGCAGAAGTTAGGAGTCGTAGGGGCGAAGCATTCGGGCGACCAATTATCAATTTTATGAGAAGGCTATTTTCCGAATGCTGATGCTTCCAGCACGCTTCGCGAACGCCCGTACAGGAGTCAGGAGTCAGGAGTTTGACTGTTATCCCTGTAACCAATTTTCTAAACTTAAACCTTCAACTCTTGCTAAATCACTATCATTAGAAACCACGGTTAAACCTTTAATTATCGCTGTAGCCGCAATTAAAACATCTTCACTTTGAATCGGTAAACCTTTTAATCTTAAATTCGCATGAATTTCCGCAGCTTTTTCTAAAATCGCTAAATCATCTAGAAAAATTATCGGATATTTTTGACAAAGTTGGTTAAATCTTTCTCCTTGTTTAGGAGCATCAAACGCTAAAAAACCTCTTCTCACTTCAAAATAGGTGATACAGCTAATGTAAATATCTATCCCCTCAAATTTGATGACTTGTAGCCTTTGCTTGATGCGAAAATCATTTTTAATCGCTAAAGAAACAATATTAGTATCTAACAAATAACCCATAATATTTACTTATTCACTCACTTACGTTTAATTGCTTCATCAAAAATAGCCATTTGTTCAGGTGTCAAATCTTCCCCAATTTTGGATAATACTTCTGTTGACATCACAAAATCACAATTTTCCTTTAACTTTTCATCAGACATATTATTAAATCTTTCAGGTGTGAGATTTTCCTGAACAATTTTCAATATATGTTTCACTATTGCAGCATAATCAAGATCCTCTTTAAATATAGGATTTTCTTCCATTAAAATAGATACCACTTTCTCAACTCTCTTAATCACGGATTCTTGCTCAATGTTTGTTGATAACATAATATTATCCTCCTGTTATAAATTTAAACTATAAAATTTAAGTATTAAAATTATATCATTTTTAATTAGGGAACAGGGAACAGTAAAGAAGTTAGGTATACCTCATGAGATTGAACAAAGCTATAATATATTAACTAATAATAAGATGTGTGTTTTTTTATGTATTATAGAGTGATTTCATTGAAAGCCGGGTAAAATAAAAAATATAGATAGGCCATGACCAACCTATAGAGAAATATCTAGAAAAAACACAATATCAGGAGGTCAACAGTTATGATAAATGCAACTGTTGTCTTTATTGACTCCTCTGTTACGGATCGTGAAACCCTACAGACGGGAGTTGTTGAAGGTGTAGAAACAAGCATCCTTAACCCAAATCACAACGGAATTGAGCAAATTACCGCAGTTTTACAACAGCATCCCCAAGTTAACACCATACATATAGTTGCTCACGGAACGCCGGGATGCTTATATTTAGGCAATAGTCAGCTGAATTTAGAAAACTTACAAACTTATAAATTACTCATTGCCAATTGGAACGTTAAAAATATTCTTCTCTATAGTTGTAATTTAGCTGCTGGTGATGCTGGAGAAGAATTTATTCGCCAATTATATCAGATTACCAATGCAACCATTAGCGCATCAACAACAAAAACCGGCAATGCAGTATTAGGAGGAAATTGGGAATTAGAAATTACCTTGGGTAAATTCACCCCTAACCCAGTCTTCACCGCAGCAGCAATGGCTCATTATGCAGGTGTTTTAGCAGCCCCCGTACTGGTAAATAAAAGCTTCACAGTTAACGAAGGCAGCAGCATCATCGTTACCAATAGTATGCTGCGGACAACAGATGCAGACAATACCGATGCTCAACTTATTTACACCCTGAAATCACTACCTACAAATGGCACATTACGCTTAAATGGCGTTAATTTAGCCCTGAACAGCAAATTTACCCAGGATGACATCAATAACAACCGTCTGAGCTACATCCACAATGGCAGCGAAACCATAGGTGATAGCTTTAACAGGGTCTTATAGTACACTTGCTTTGGCTAGGGCTGTACAAGTTGTTGGTAACTATGCTTATGTTGCTAGTGACTTCAGAGGTTTGACAATTATCAATATTAGCAACCCCTCTTCATTGACAAAGACAGGAAGTTATGAAACATCGGGTTATGCTTTTGGTGTGGCAGTAGTAGGGAGCTATGCTTATGTTGCTGCTAGTGATGCAGGACTGCAAATCATTAATATTAGCAACCCAGCTGCTCCCACCCTCAAGGGTAGTTATCAAACATCCGGTATTGCTTATGGTGTGAAAGTAGTCGGTAATTACGCTTATGTTGCTGCTGGTGATTCTGGACTAGAAATCATTAACATCAGTAATCCCGCAGTGCCAACTCTCAATGACAGCCTTAACGGTGGTATTAGTACAGATACCCTCATTATCACTGGGGGAACAGCTACTAATAGCCTGACTATTAATGCTAATAGTACCACAAATCAAATTGCCAATATCACAGGTACAACGGTATTGGGGTTTGAATACTTTGATTTGAGTCAGTTTGCAGGTGCAGTCAACTTTACTGGTACTGCTGGTAATGATTTGATTAAAGGTGGTGCTGGTGCAGATACCCTCAAAGGTGGTTTAGGTAATGATTATTACTATGTCAATAGCACAGCAGATAGCATTACTGAAAACCTGAATGAAGGAACTGATCTTGTTTATAGTACGGTTACTTATACCTTAACTGCCAATGTGGAAAACCTGACTTTACAAGGTACAACAGCAATTAACGGCACTGGTAATGAACTGAATAATAGTATCATAGGTAATGCCGGAGTTAATACTCTTACAGGTGGTACTGGTGCTGATACTCTCACAGGTGGTTTAAGTAATGATAGCCTCTATGTTGGTGCTGATACTCTAGTTGATGTTGTTAACTATGTGTTGGGTGATGGTGTAGATACGGTTTATCAATTTGTGCGGGGTGCATCTGGTGATCAAATCAAATTTACGGGTATAACTAATATTGACGTTTTCACATCAGGAACAAGTACACAACTGCGCGTTGCTGATGATATTGCTGGTAATGCTGGTTTTGGTACTGGTCAGTTATTGGCTACTTTATCTGGTACAACAGGATTTATTGCTGCTGATGTGAATGTTAACCTGTTTGGTGCTAATTTCTTGTTTAGTTAATCAGCTTACGAACTTATAGAGATATAATTCAGCCCAAATGATTTATTTTCTCTGATAGCGCAGCGTGGCGCAAGCCATATCAGGATAACCAGGATTAAAGGATTTACAGGATGTGATTTTTAAATTTCTGGTTTTCCTTTGCGTCTACTCTGCGGGATCTCCTGACGGAGATTGCGTGCGATTTTCTCTTATCTTTAAATCCTGATAACAACAGAAAATTAAACAATAACAATCCTGTAAATCCTGAAATCCTGGACATCCTGATTCAGACAAAAAAATCCCCAACTAAAAAAAGTCAGGGACTCACAAATACTTGTTTTTAAAAACAAACCTACTTCTTCTTCGCTGCGGATTTTGCTGATTTTGCTGCTTTCTTCGCTGCTTTTTCCGCTTCTATTGCAGCTAACTTTGCTTGTTCCTTTTCTTCCTCAATCTTCCGCAAATAATAATGGTAATCTCCCAAATAAACCCGAAATTCTCCGTCCCGAATTTCCACAATTTTATTTGCAACTTGGGAGATAAAATAACGGTCGTGAGATACTACAATGGCAGTACCATCATAATTTTGTAATGCTTCCTCCAACATTTCCTTAGCGGGAATATCCAAATGGTTGGTAGGTTCATCTAAAATGATTAAATTAGCAGGTGTTAACAGCATTTTCGCTAATGCTAACCTAGCTTTTTCTCCTCCACTTAAAGCACCCACTTGTTTAAATACTGTATCACCAGCAAATAGAAATCTTCCTAACAAAGTGCGGACTTCTTCATTTTTCCAGTCGGGAACTTCATCATGTATGGTTTCCATGACAGTTTTATTTAAATCTAATGCTTCCGCTTGGTTTTGTTCAAAATAACCAGGGATAACATTATGATCTCCTAGTTTCACAGTTCCTTCTGTGTATGGTTCTACACCCATAATCATTTTCAAAAGTGTAGATTTTCCAGCACCATTGGGACCTAAAAAGGCGATTCTATCACCTCTTTCAATCAACAAATTAGCACCTAAAAACAAAATTTTATCACCATAAGTATGGGTTAAATCCTTAATTTCTACTACTTCTCTACCGCTACGAGGTGCGGGGGGAAAGCGAAAATGTAAGGTTCTAACTCCTGCGGTTGGTGCTTCAATTCTTTCAATTTTTTCTAGTTGCTTTTCTCGGCTTTTTGCTTGGGTACTACGAGTTGCACTAGCGCGGAATCTATCTACAAATGCTTGTTGTTTTTCTAATTCCTTTTGTTGGCGTTCAAAGGCGCTCAATTGTGCAGATTCATTTTCTGCTTTTTGTTGCAGATATGATGAATAATTACCCAGGTAAGTGCTAGAAACTCCTCTTTCAGTTTCGACAATTTGTGTACAAAGACGATCCAAAAATTCCCGATCATGGGAAACTATGACCATTGGAGTGAGTAACTTTTTCAGGTAATTTTCTAACCATTCAATAGTTTCTAAATCTAAATGGTTTGTCGGTTCGTCTAGTAGTAATAAATCTGGTTCTTGTAGGAGAATTTTACCCAAACTCATCCGCATTTGCCAACCACCAGAAAAAGCACTCACTAGGCGATCGCCATCTTCTACTTGAAAGCCCATTTCCGGTAAAATCTTACCAATGCGAGCATCTAAACCATAACCATCCAAGGCTTCAAACTGACGCTGTAATTTATCTAACTTATGAATCAGTTTATCTAATTCCTCTAGGGTGGCGGTTTCCATTTCCCGTTGTACTTCGTGCAAAGCTAACTGAACTGCGTTAGCTTCCTTGAAAACTGTCCAAAATTCTTCATTAACTGTCCGCGTCGGATCAACTTCAAATTCTTGGTTCAGGTATGCTATGTGTAAACTAGCAGGGCGGATAATTTCCCCCGCAGTGGGTTCTATTTCCCCAGAGATAATTTTCAGTTGGGTAGACTTTCCCGCACCGTTAACACCAACCAAACCAATGCGATCACCTGGTTTAACTTCCCAGTTGATATCCTTTAAAACTTCGCCTGTAGGGTAAATTTTACTAATGTGTTCCAGTCGCAACATGAAATATCTCTCAGATAGGGGATATAAGGGTAAAGCTAACGCCACACTCAATCTTAACAAAATTTAACGACATATTTACAAGAATTTAGGAGTCAGGAGTTCAGGAGTATGGCTTCGCCACGCTTCGCTATCAGGAGTCAGGAGTCAGGAGTCAGGAGAAAGAATTGATTTTTTGTCAGCATTTAGCCGTCGGTTTCCGTCGGTTTCCGTCGGTTTACGTCAGTACCTGAAATATTTAAATACAAAGAATGAAAAGAAACAGATGCAGATAAAATGCACGCAATTAAAACTTTAGGAAATTAAAACTTCACGAAATTAAAACTTTTCAATTCTTGCTATTAGCTGATTACTAATTATTAATTATTAATTATTAATTACTGATAGCTCATTACTGACTTCTGACTCCTTGTTCGCGAAGCGTGGCGAAGCCAATCTCCTGACTCCTGACAGCTTTTTGTTACTTAACAATAATTTACATCAAAATTAATAGAATACACCTGTATTGTGTCTAACAAGGTTGACATTTTGCCATCCTTTAAAGAATCATCTTAGGGAACCCGAAGAATCAAGAGGAAACTATGCACACAGTTATTCTCGTTCTGGTTGAGGTGTTAATTGTAATTGGAATGTCAAGGTTACTAGGATTGGCATTTAAATCAATTAAACAACCATTAGTCATCGGTGAAATTGTCGCTGGTATCATGTTGGGACCATCATTATTTGGTTTCATTGCTCCCCATGCAGCAGCTACACTGTTTCCTCCAGAAACCTTACCTTTCCTGAATGTTTTATCTCAGGTAGGACTAATATTTTTCATGTTTTTGATAGGTTTAGAGCTAAATCCTAAATATCTCAGCGGTAATTTAAAATCAGCGATTATTATTTCCAATATCAGCATAATTGTGCCGTTTTCCCTAGCTGCGGTTTTATCTTTGCTGTTGTATCCACTCATTTCTAATGCTAGTGTATCTTTTAACGCCTTCGCTTTATTTTTAGGTGCAGCAATGTCAATCACAGCTTTTCCTGTATTGGCCAGAATTATCACCGAAAATAATTTACAAGGGACAAAATTAGGAACATTAGCTTTAACTTGCGCCGCCGTTGATGATGTAACAGCGTGGTGTATTTTAGCAATAGCGATCGCAGTCGCTCGTAATGGTAGCATCAATCAAAACGCTATCCTCACCATTTTTGAAAGCCTCATCTACATTGGTTTTATGTTCACCATAGGGCGGTGGTTTCTCAAACATCTTCTTACCCATTATCGCCGCACAGGAAAGTTAAGCCAACTTCTTCTAGCGTTAATTTATATGGGAGTAGTTGCATCTGCTCTCATGACTGAATTTATTGGTATTCACCTGATTTTCGGCGCATTTTTATTAGGTGCAGTCATGCCCAAAAATGCCGAATTAGTCAGAGAATTAGCTGTAAAAACTGAAGATTTCGTCTTAATTTTTCTTCTCCCTGTGTTTTTTGCCTATAGTGGTTTAAGAACACAAATCGGTTTACTCAACAGTCCACAATTATGGTTACTATGTGCATTAGTTTTAGGAGTAGCCATAGCAGGAAAGTATTTTGGTACTTATTTTGCAGCCCGTCTCAGTGGCATTAATAACCGCGAAGCATCAGCCCTGGGTTGGTTAATGAATACTCGCGGTTTAACAGAATTAATTGTTTTAAATATTGGTTTGGAATTAGGAGTAATATCACCTTTGCTATTTACCATGTTGGTAGTGATGGCTTTGGTAACAACATTTATGACATCACCATTATTAGAATGGACTTATCCCAAACAGTTAATTAAATTAGATGTTGTTGAACCAGAACCAAAACAAGAGACAAATACAAACACAGAAATAATAGAAACAATAGAAACAATAGAATCTTTTGTTACTCCATATCGGATTTTAGTACCTGTAGCCAACCCCAGCACCCAGAAAGGTTTAGTGCAATTAGCAGTAGCGATCGCCCTCAACTATCGACAACCTGCTGTGATCAATCCTCTCAGTTTAATCGAATTAGAGGAAGACTACGGTTTTGAAAATACACCCACAGAAGCTAACCGCTTAATTACCGAGCGTCGTCACCAACTAGAAGAATTAATTGATACTCTAGAACCGTCAATCATTCGCTCTTATATCCATCCTATCGTTCGCATATCTAGCAATGTCGCTAGAGAAACAGCCCAAATAGCCCAAATAGAACAGCCTGACTTAATACTGGTAGGATGGCATCGTCCAGCCTTTAGTAATAATCGCTTAGGTGGTAGAGTTGGACAAATTCTCAGCACCGCACCAGTAGATGTAGCAGTATTCATAGATAGAGGCGGCGATCGCCTGGAAAATTTGCTAGTTCCCTACTCTGCAAATATCCATGATGACTTAGCCCTGATCCTTGCCCTGCGACTACTCATCAACCGTGATACCTGTATGTTGCAGATTTTACAAGTCTTAACAGCAAATCAAACCCAAGATGAATTAAGTTATGAATTAAACGGAATGATTTCCCAACTACCAGCCAATGTACGCGATCGCATAGAAATCAAAACCATCAGCGATCCAGAACCCATGTCAGCCGTACTTGCAGCCTCAGAAAATATTGACTTAACCATTGCTGGTACTAGTCGCGCTTGGGGTATTGAAAGACAAACTTTAGGAAGATACACAGATGAACTTGCTATTCAATGTCGTTCTTCCCTACTTATAACCCGTCGTTATAGTCAAGTTACCTCTCATCTGAGTTCCCTACTACTAGAAACTAGCTACCAAGAAACAATACATAATTCGTAATTCGTAATAGTGCCTCCGGCACGCTGCGCGAACGTAATTCGTAATCACCAATCATCAACAACATCTAAAATATGAAAAGTCTACTCAAAACCAGGCAAGTTTTACCATCCAATCTTTTGAAGATCAGCTTATTGTTATTATCTACAACAATAACCCTAAATACTTGCATTAATCTGGCAATTGCCAATTTACCAAAATCAAAAGTAACACTCAACAAATGGCAACTTAACCCCAAATCCCAACAGCTAGAAATTACCCTTTCCGCAAATACAAAACCAGAGTATTTCTACCTGGATCAACCCCCCCGTCTAGTTGTAGATTTGCCTAACACCCAATTAGGCAATGTCAACACCCAAAAAAGCTATTCTGGAACAATCCAGAAAATTCGCGTTTCCCAATTTAGCCCACACATCACCCGCCTAGTCATTGACTTAAAACCAGGAACTTTTGTCGATGTCAGCAAAGTAAAACTGCAACCCGCTTTCCCAAAAAACCCCACGCGCTGGGTATTACGACCTATATTCTCCCATCATAACACCACTAACAGCAATCAACCATCTCCATCATCTTTAATGACTCTCCCACCACCAACCACCAACTTACCCACCAACCAACAACCTTTAGTTACAGCACCACCCCTAAATTCTCAAAACCCCTCTCGATTATCCAACTTAACCATCATCCCCGCCAATTCTGCCAACTCTTCAGAAAACACCAATATGATTACAATTCCTAATTCTTCTGCAAATATTCCTAATTCACAGAATTATTCAAATCAAAATTTTAGCGTTCCTATTATCGAATTTGGCCAACCCATACCAACCACTAACTGGTGACTGGTGACTGGTGACTGGGGATACAATGAAAAGATTTTGGATTTTGGATTTTGGATTGTTTTTGTCAACTTCAATCTAAAATCTAAAATCTAAAATTATTCTGCCTCCTGACTCCTTGAACTCCTTCTCCTAAAATCTTTCTGTTTCCTGCGTTGGTGCAACAGCACCCGGTTGAGATAAGAAGAAATTCTGAGCAGATTCGTTTTGATATATACACCTAATATCTGGCTTCTCACTATCCAAGTCACCAGTAAAGCCAAAAGTATTCAGGCGATTTTTACACTCTCTCACCTGATCAGAAGTCACAAGTCTTTTATTTTCTAAAATAGCCCAGTTATTTTGACGGATTACACATCCAGGACGAATACTAGGCTGGGCAACATAGACATTAAAGGGGTTCAGAGTGACAAATAATCTCGCATCCATCACCATCGCACTAGCCCCATATTGCACACAAATTTCCGGGTTTGGTGCTTTAGTATCAATAAATTCACGGGAAGCCACATTGGATGGAGTTAAAGTAGTTGTAGAACTAAAAGCAATACCAATCCCAATACCTAAAATCAACACCCCTCCCAAAACGGCAATAGTGGTGAAATTAAAGATAGGAGATTGGAAAATAGAGGGTTTAGTAGTAGTAGCTGACCTAACAGTTGATTTACGTCTCATTTTTGCTTGATCACCTTCACGCCAATTTTGAGGAGGGAGTGGTTTCTTATCTCCGATACAAAAAGCTAACTAATGCTAACAAAAGTTGGCTTTTTCTTCCTGTTTCACCAGTTCGACTACGCTCACTGAACTCCTAGAAGTGTATTTAGAGTCAGCAGTCAGCCAAAAAACAACTGACCACTGACCATTAACTAACTAGCTAACAGAGTTTTTTCCAGTGAAGTCCAACGGAAATAGCGATCGCCACCCCGTTCAATTACCACTTTCACCCGTGGTTCTAATTTCGGCAAGTTCGCTAAATATTCCACTTCCTGATCAGAAAGAATATTGCCCTCAATAATCCACAGCAATAAACCCTTAGACTTAGGAGGTAGTTGTTCCAAATGAGAACCAATCAAAGGTGGTAGATAATACACATCACCCACTGCTGCACCGCTACCAGTGCTTTTTTTACCTAGATGGGGAGGTCTCACACCATGAACTCCCATCAAATAGGCCGCCACATCTCCCAAACCTCTAGCTGTAATATGGAGGTTAACATAGCCCGCAGCGCGTAAACGACGGCGATAGCGACCTTCGTGGCCTCCCTCCAACGGAACAAATACACCTAAAGAGCCAAATTTCTCCAAATCCCGGATGAAACCCCTGCCAGTGGTAATTAGTGCCATAGATTTTCGTCTTATTTCACTTAGATATTTCTATTATTTACCTTTGGATGGTAGATTAAGTTAAGTTAAGTTATAGAATTTTATCAACATCCAGCATCAACCCCTCTCAAAAAAAATCTTCCCCATAAACCACTGGACAAACACAACTTAATATATTATATTGTTAGATTGTGACCAAACTGTAAAATCAGGTAACTTTCTAAATTAGCAACCTCAAGCAAAAACAGCATCAGTGATTGATGACTGAAAAACAATCTTCCAGCAATATCTGGTAGAAAAGAGCAAGAGACTGGTAAACTAGAAAAGCATTTAGGTCAAAACAAGAAGCTAGAGGCTCATAACCCACAGCCAAAACCAAGCTTCAGTCCGAGTTCACTCCCGCAGCCCCTAAAACAAGGCAAATCCTCAAACAATAGTTTAAGGTATTAAAAGCAGTAGAGCCTGAACAGCAGTTTTCAGGAAATGGATACTGAATGGAAACATCCATTTAAGTCCTACTACCAACGGAGAGTGCCAGAGCAATGGCTTAGACGAAAGCATTGCTGCACAAAAACGCAAAGCAATAGCGTCTTGCATTGATACCAGAAATAATACCTTCCCATAAAAAAGGTAATTATCACTGTTCTGGTGGACAAGAAAGTGAAACAATAGACGGATTCACCTAACAGTAGACAAACAGTTTGTTGCGTCATCAAGAATTTGTACTGTCAAATGCCAGTCCAAATTTGCGGAGATAGAATCTTCACAATGACGTTAAGAAACTTGTCTCTTAGAAATCCGATTTCCAGGTCAGCAACTAGATAAGGAGAACCAGTTACTGTGTCTGTAGGTATTCTCGGCACCAAGCTGGGCATGACCCAAATCTTTGATGAAGCAGGAGTAGCCATTCCTGTCACCGTAATCAAAGCAGGTCCATGCACTGTCACACAAGTTAAAACACAACAGACCGACGGTTACTCCGCCATTCAAGTTGGCTATGGCGAAGTTAAACCCAAGGCATTGAATCAACCGAAACTAGGACACTTGGCAAAATCATCTGCCCCAGCATTGCGGCATTTGAACGAGTATCGTACTGATACAGCCAGTGAATATGCTTTAGGACAAGAAATTAAAGCAGATATTTTTAGTGAAGGTCAAATTGTAGACGTAATCGGTACAAGTATCGGTCGTGGTTTTGCCGGCAACCAGAAGCGTAACAACTTCGGACGCGGACCCATGTCACACGGTTCCAAAAACCATAGAGCGCCCGGTTCTATCGGTGCAGGTACAACCCCTGGTCGTGTTTATCCTGGAAAACGGATGGCAGGCAGACTAGGCGGAACTCGCGTTACAATTCGCAAACTGACCGTAGTCAAAGTAGATGCAGAACGCAACCTGATCCTGGTTAAAGGCGCGATTCCTGGCAAACCAGGCGGCTTAGTGAACGTAGTACCCACAAACAAAGTTGGTAATAAATAGTTTTAGTTGATTAGCTGTCAGCATTAACTGACAACTGACCACTAACAAAGGACACAAACATGGTTGAGAGTGTAGTTAAAAATTGGCAAGGCGAAGAAGTTGGTCAGACCAGCTTCGAGTTGCGAGTTGCCAAAGAAGAAACAGCGGCGCACATAGTACACCGCGCCCTCGTCAGACAAATGACTAATTCTCGCCAAGGTACAGTCAGCACCAAAACCCGTTCAGAAGTACGAGGTGGAGGACGCAAACCTTGGAGACAAAAAGGCACCGGTCGCGCCCGTGCAGGTTCTATTCGTTCACCATTATGGCGTGGTGGTGGTGTGATCTTTGGACCTAAACCCAGAGATTTCAACATCAAACTCAACCGTAAAGAAAGACGTTTAGCACTGAGGACAGCCTTTGTTAGTCGTGCAGAAGATTTAATAGTTGTAGAAGAATTTAGCAACGAACTACAACGCCCCAAAACCAAAGAATTGGTAGCAGCATTAGCCCGTTGGGGAGCAGTCCCAGAGCAAAAAACCTTGTTAATTTTGTCTGAGATCGCAGAAAACGTGAATTTATCAGCCCGCAATGTAGAAAATTTAAAAGTAATTGCAGCTGATCAGTTAAATGTATTTGATTTACTGCACGCCGACAAAATTGTAGTTACATCCTCAGCTTTAACAAAAATTCAGGAGGTCTACAGTGCCTAACTTTGACCCCCGCAACCTACCCGACTTGGTGCGTCGTCCTATTCTCACCGAGAAAGCGACCATCCTCATGGAGCAAAACAAATACACATTTGAAGTAACTCCTAAATCAACCAAGACACAGATTAAAGCGGCAATTGAAGACTTATTTGCAGTCAAAGTTGTTAAGGTTAACACCACCTTACCACCACGTAAAAAACGCCGTGTAGGTAAATTTATCGGCTTCAAGCCTCAGTACAAAAAAGCGATTGTTACCGTCGCCGCTGGGGACGAAGACAAAATCAGACAAGTTCTCTTCCCAGATGTTTAAAAATTGGCGAATGGCGGATCAGGAATTGAGAAAGGTATTGATTACCAATCACCAATCACCAATCACCAATCACCAATCACCAATTACCAATTAGCAAAGCAAATCGTTTATGGGTACTCGTTCTTATCGCCCTTATACCCCCAGTACTCGCCAAGTTACAATCTCCGACTTTGCGGAAATCACCAAAACTGAGCCAGAAAAATCACTAACTGAATCAGTACATCGTGCCAAAGGTCGGAATAATCAAGGGCGGATAACCAGCCGTCGTCGGGGAGGCGGACACAAGAAACTATACCGGATTATCGACTTTAAGAGAGATAAACGGAATATAGCAGCTACAGTTACAGCAATTGAATATGATCCTAACCGGAATGCGCGAATCGCCTTAGTTCAGTACGAAGATGGCGAAAAGCGATATATATTACATCCCAATGGCTTGAAAGTAGGCGCAAAAATTATTGCTGGACCTGAAGCACCTTTTGAAGATGGTAATGCCCTGCCTCTGTCTAACATTCCCTTGGGTACTAACGTTCACAACGTAGAACTGACAGCAGGTAAAGGCGGTCAAATTGTCCGTGCTGCTGGTGCAACAGCCCAAGTTGTGGCTAAAGAAGGTAACTATGTGACATTGAAATTACCTTCTGGTGAAGTTCGCATGATACGTAAAGAATGTTACGCCACCATCGGACAAGTAGGCAACACCGACGCGAGAAACCTGAGTGCTGGTAAAGCCGGACGGAATCGCTGGAAAGGTCGCCGTCCTAAGGTTAGAGGTAGCGTCATGAACCCAGTAGACCACCCACATGGTGGTGGTGAAGGTAGAGCGCCCATTGGTAGATCAGGTCCTGTGACACCTTGGGGTAAACCAGCTTTAGGTGCTAAGACCCGCAAGCGCAAAAAAGCCAGCACTAAATTAATTGTCCGTCGTCGCCGTAAGTCCTCTAAACGGGGTCGTGGCGGTCGTCAGTCTTAGAATTTTAGATTTTAAATTTTGGATTTTAGATTCAGTTAACTTATGGGCATCTGCAAAATTATGAAAATAACAGAAGTCTTGACAAGTAGCTTGAATCATCCAAAATCCGAAATTATCAATCCAAAATCTGTCTTGAAAAGTTCTGATCGGCGGAAACCGCCGCTCCGACTTTCCGCAAAATCAAAAATCCAAAATTGAACTATGGGTCGTTCTTTAAAAAAAGGTCCTTTCGTTGCTGATCACTTACTCAGCAAAATCGAAAAGCTGAACGAGAAAAACGAAAAGCAAGTCATCAAAACTTGGTCGAGAGCTTCAACAATCATACCCGTTATGGTGGGTCATACCATCGCTGTACACAATGGTAAACAGCACGTTCCCGTATTTGTGAACGAACAAATGGTAGGACATAAGTTGGGAGAATTTGCTCCAACCCGCACCTACAGAGGTCATGGTAAGAGTGATAAAAAATCGGGGAGATAGTCATTGGTAAAAGGTGACAGGTGACAGAAAAAATGCGGAAGTTAAAGAATAATTGATGCGTGGAATTCTGAACTCCTGATAGCGAAGCGTGGCGTAAGCCATACTCCTGAACTCCTATTCCCACTGACCAAAACAGAGAAAATTATGGCAACTGATACTACAGAAGTTAAAGCGATCGCTCGTTATATCCGCATTTCTCCCTACAAAGTGCGTCGTGTACTGGATCAAATCCGGGGGCGTTCATATCGGGAAGCACTAATCATCCTGGAATTTATGCCCTACCGCGCCTGTGAACCAGTATTAAAGGTGTTAAGAAGTGCGGCCGCTAATGCTGAACACAATGCAGGTTTAGATCGGGCAGAATTGGTAATTACTCAAGCTTATGCTGACCAAGGTCCAGTTTTAAAACGGTTCCAACCCAGAGCGCAAGGAAGAGCTTATCAAATCCGCAAACCGACCTGTCATATTACTGTTGCTGTCGGTGCAGGTGCTACTGCTGCTAAATAAGCAGCCAAATAAGCACTCATACAGCCACAACTAATTGCGTACAGTAAGAAATTTTAGAGGAAGCATTTGTGGGACAGAAAATTCATCCAGTCGGTTTTCGTCTGGGTATTACACAAGAACATCAATCCCGTTGGTTCGCAGTTCCTGACCGTTATCCAGCACTGCTGCAAGAAGACCACAAACTCCGTCAATACATAGAAAAAAAACTGGGAAGAACCGCTCAAAATAACGCTGGTATTTCCGAAATACGTATTGAGCGCAAAGCTGACCAAATCGACTTAGAGTTACGGACAGCTAGACCAGGTGTGGTAGTAGGTCGGGGTGGACAAGGTATAGAATCACTGCGTACCGGACTGCAAGACTTGTTAGGTGGTCAACGGCAAATTCGCATTAACGTTGTGGAAGTGCAAAAAGTTGATGCTGATGCTTATTTAATTGCCGAATACATCGCTCAACAATTAGAACGCCGTGTTTCCTTCCGTCGGGTAGTGCGCCAAGCGATTCAACGCGCCCAAAGAGCCGGAGTACAAGGAATTAAAGTTCAAGTGGGTGGTCGCCTCAATGGTGCGGAAATTGCCCGGACAGAGTGGACTCGTGAAGGTAGAGTACCTTTACATACACTGCGTGCTGACATTGATTATTCCTACTGCACAGCCCAAACAATTTACGGAATTTTGGGTATCAAGGTTTGGGTATTCAAGGGCGAGATTATCCCTGGACAAGAAGAAGCACCACAACCATCAGGAAGGGAGCGCGAACCCCGTCGTCGTGACCAAAAACGCCGTCGCCAACAATTTGAAGACCGTTCAAATGAAGCGTAATAGGTGACAGGTGAGAGGTGACAGGTGACAGTAAAAAGCCAATTACCGATTACCAATTACCGATTACCAATCACCGACTACCGATTACCAATTACCAATTAGCAAACCATGTTAAGTCCTAAAAGAACGAAATTCCGCAAACAACAACGCGGACGCATGGAGGGTCTAGCACACCGTGGCAGTACCCTGAACTTTGGGGATTTTGCTCTGCAAGCCCAAGAGCCATGTTGGATTACTTCCCGGCAAATCGAAGCTTCTCGTCGGGCAATGACTCGTTACATTCGCCGGGGTGGTAAAATCTGGATTCGCATTTTCCCAGATAAACCCGTTACCATGCGTCCTGCAGAAACCCGGATGGGTTCCGGTAAAGGTAATCCCGAATTTTGGGTAGCTGTAGTTAAACCAGGTCGGATTTTGTTTGAAATCGCTGGTGTATCCGAAGAAATAGCTCGTGAAGCTATGAGATTGGCGGCTTATAAGTTGCCCATCAAAACTAAGTTTATTGTGCGCTCTCAACCACAGGAGCAAGAATAGGTTATGGCTCTTCCCAAGATTTCAGAAGCTAGAGAATTAAGTGATGAAAAACTAGCTGAGGAAATAGTCGCTGTTAAGAAACAACTATTTCAATTACGCTTGCAAAAAGCCACCAGACAGCTAGAAAAACCTCACCAGTTTAGACACGCCCGCCATCGCCTAGCTCAACTGTTGACAGTAGAGGGAGAACGGAAACGGGCAGCAAGTCAATCGACTCAAGAAGCAAAGTAGGAGATTATGGCAGTCAAAGAACGAGTTGGCTTGGTAGTGAGCGATAAAATGCAAAAAACCGTGGTTGTCGCTGTAGAAAACCGAGCTCCTCACCCCAAGTACGGCAAAATCGTAGTTCAAACCCGGCGCTATAAGGCTCACGATGAAGATAATAACTGCAAAGTGGGCGATCGCGTGCGGATTCAGGAAACTCGACCCCTGAGCAAAACTAAGCGTTGGCAAGTTACAGAAATCCTTAACGCTAAAGCTACAACATAAATGGTTGTTATAAAATTAACAACTCTAACCGGGAGACTAAGTTGTGATTCAACCCCAAACTTATCTGAATGTCGCAGATAATAGCGGTGCCAAAAAACTCATGTGCATCCGCGTATTAGGCGCAGGTAATCGTCGCTATGGTGGCGTAGGCGATAAAATTATCGCTGTTGTGAAAGAGTCTAACCCCAACATGGCTGTTAAAAAGTCTGATGTTGTGGAAGCAGTAATTGTTCGCACCAAGAAAAGTATTAATCGTGACAGTGGTATGAGCATTCGTTTTGATGATAATGCCGCAGTCATCATCAACAAAGATGGCAATCCCAGAGGTACACGGGTGTTTGGACCAGTGGCACGGGAATTACGCGATAAAAACTTTACCAAAATAGTTTCTCTCGCGCCGGAGGTGCTGTAATGGCAAAGCCAAAACCTAAAGTGTTTCATAAAATGCACGTCAAAACCGGCGACACTGTACAAGTGATAGCCGGTAAAGATAAAGGCAAAGTGGGAGAAGTGATTAAAGCACTACCCCAAGACAGCAAAGTTATTGTTAAAGGTGTCAACATTAAGACCAAGCACGTTAAACCTCAGCAAGAAGGTGAGTCTGGTCAGATTGTTAACCAAGAGTATCCTGTTCATAGTTCCAATGTGATGCTCTACTCCACCAAGCAAAACGTCGCTAGTCGTGTCTGCTACACTTTCACCGCTGAAGGGAAGAAAGTGAGAATGTTGAAAAAAACAGGTGAGATTTTAGATAAATAAGCCTGTAACCAGGTTGAGATTTTAGATTTGAGTAGATTTAAAGATATTCAATCCAAAATCTAAAATCCAAAATCTAAAATTCCCTGACCAAGCCCAGGGATAATCAGGACAAATAACTATGGCGACAACTAGACTCAAAACTGTATATCAAGAGACAATTGTCCCCAAACTAACCCAACAGTTTCAGTACACTAACGTACATCAAGTACCTAAAGTGGTGAAAATCACTGTTAACCGGGGTTTGGGTGAAGCTGCTCAAAATGCTAAAGCATTAGAAGCATCTTTAAACGAAATTGCCCTGATTACTGGTCAAAAACCAGTAGTGACAAGAGCAAAAAAGGCGATTGCTGGCTTCAAAATTCGTCAAGGTATGCCTGTTGGCATCATGGTGACTCTCAGAGGCGAACGGATGTATGCCTTTCTCGACCGTCTGATCAGCCTCGCATTACCTAGAATCCGCGACTTTCGTGGTGTTAGCCCCAAAAGCTTTGATGGGCGAGGTAACTATACTCTAGGTGTACGAGAACAGCTAATTTTTCCAGAAGTCGAGTACGACAGCATCGATCAAATCCGTGGTTTAGATATCTCTATCATTACCACAGCGAAAAACGACGAAGAGGGTCGTGCCTTACTTAAAGAAATGGGAATGCCCTTTCGCGATCAATAAGTTCATCTAAAGAGGGAACGATGGCGGCTAACGACACAATTGCAGATATGCTGACGCGCATCCGCAATGCTAACCTGGCAAGGCATCAAACAACACAAGTGCCAGCGACAAAAATGACTCGTAGTATTGCCAAGGTACTACAACAAGAAGGCTTTATTTCTGAAGTTTCAGAAGCCGGAGAAGGGGTCAAGCGTAACTTAGTAATTTCCCTGAAATACAAAGGTAAAAATCGCCAACCCTTAATTACAGCACTGAAGCGTGTAAGTAAACCTGGTTTGCGGGTTTACTCTAACAGAAAAGAATTACCAAGAGTGCTAGGTGGCATCGGTATTGCCATTATTTCTACATCCAGTGGGATTATGACCGACCGTGAAGCGCGTCGTCAGAACTTGGGTGGTGAAGTGCTTTGCTACGTTTGGTAATCAAGAAGATCAGGAGTATGGCTAACGCCACGCTTCGCTATCAGGAGTTCAGGAGTTCAGAATTTTTTCAGGGTTATTAACCACGACTCATTCTCGTACTCACAACTCATAACTGACAAAGGACAAAATTAAGTCATGTCTCGTATTGGTAAACGTCCAATTACTGTTCCCGCCAAAGTACAAGTGGCGATAGATGGCACAAAGGTAGTGGTAAAAGGTCCAAAGGGAGAACTTTCCCGTGATCTACCCGCCAATGTCATAGTTTCTCAGGAAGGCGAAACTTTGTTGGTAACTCGTCGGGATGAAACCCGTACTTCCAGACAAATGCACGGTCTAAGCCGTACCCTGGTTGCCAACATGGTTGAAGGAGTATCCCAAGGTTTTCAACGGCGCTTGGAAATTCAAGGGGTTGGTTATCGCGCTCAAGTTCAAGGCCGTAACCTTGTATTGAATATCGGTTATAGCCATCAGGTACAAATTGAACCACCAGACGGAATTCAGTTTGCTGTAGAAAATAACACCAATGTCATCGTCAGTGGCTATGACAAAGAAGTGGTAGGTAACACAGCAGCTAAAATTCGTGCTGTCCGTCCACCTGAACCCTACAAAGGTAAAGGTATTCGCTACGCCGGTGAAGTGGTCAGACGCAAAGCTGGTAAGACTGGTGGTAAAGGTAAGAAGTAAATATGAAACTCACTCGCAGAGAATCAAAACAGCGTCGTCATCGGCGCGTGCGTGGTAAAGTTAGCGGTTCCCAAGAACGACCACGGTTAGCTGTATTCCGGTCTAATGAGCATATTTATGCTCAAGTCATTGATGATACACAACATCAAACCATTGTCGCAGCATCAACTGTAGAACCAGAGTTGAAATCTAACTTAGCTTCTGGTGCTAACTGTGATGCCTCAGCGCAAGTTGGTAAGTTGATAGCAGTGCGTTCCTTAGAAAAAGGTATTACCAAAGTCGTTTTTGATCGCGGTGGTAACCTCTATCATGGTCGCATCAAAGCACTAGCTGAAGCAGCACGCGAAGCAGGTTTAGATTTCTAAAGTCATCTGTCAGGGAACAGGGAACAGGTAACAGTAATAACTGAAAACTGAAAACTGGCAACTGGCAATTGACTAATGACCAATGACAGCTAACGTTGAGAGAGCATGAATTATGGCAACGGGTCGTCGTAAAGCAAGTAAAGCAAAAAAAGAAGAAACCAACTGGCAAGAACGGGTAATTCAAATCCGTCGTGTTAGTAAAGTGGTTAAAGGTGGTAAAAAACTTAGCTTCCGGGCAATTGTCATCGTTGGTAACGAACGCGGGCAAGTTGGTGTAGGAGTGGGTAAAGCTTCTGATGTGATCGGGGCAGTTAAAAAAGGTGTGGCAGATGGCAAAAAACATCTGATTGAAATTCCTATCACCAAATCTAACTCTATTCCTCATCCTATTGATGGTATCGGCGGTGGTGCTAAAGTTATCATGCGTCCAGCCGCACCCGGTACAGGTGTAATCGCCGGGGGTGCAGTACGGACTGTATTAGAGTTGGCAGGAGTACGTAATGTTCTCGCTAAACAATTAGGCTCTAGTAATCCTCTGAATAATGCTAGAGCCGCTGTTAATGCTCTATCTACACTGCGGACATTCGCGGAAGTCGCTGAAGATAGGGGTATTGCTGTAGAGAATCTCTATATTTAGTAACGCTTTGAGATTGGATTTTTCATATAAAATCCATAAGCACAACGAGATTATCAATCCCAAATCTAAAATCCCAAATCAAAATGAGACTCAACGATGTTAAGCCCCAAAAAGGCTCAAAAAAACGCCGTAAGCGTGTAGGTAGAGGTATTTCTGCCGGTCAAGGTGCTAGTGCAGGTCTAGGTATGCGGGGTCAAAAATCTCGCTCTGGTAGTAGCACTAGACCAGGTTTTGAAGGTGGTCAACAGCCGTTGTACCGTCGGATACCTAAACTCAAGGGGTTTCCCGTCGTTAATCGTAAAGTTTACACTACGATAAATGTAGAGAAGTTGGCCTCCCTACCTGCTAATTCAGAAGTAACTTTGGCTTCTTTGAAGGAAGCTGGGATTCTTACATCTGTTAAAGGACCCTTGAAAATCTTGGGTAATGGGGAATTGGGCATTCCGCTCAAGGTGCAAGCGGCAGCTTTCACAGGCCAAGCTCGTAGCAAAATTGAGGCAGCTGGCGGAAGTTGTGAAGTCTTAGACTGAGCCAGGAAACAGCACTCCCAGCTAGTCAACTCGCTTCCAGCGCCTGGTTAACTATAAAGGTAGCACTCTATGATCAGTCGAGACAAAGCCCCAACGGCTCAAGAAACTTTTATGCAGATGGCGCAAGCAGCTGGACTGAGAGGAAGGCTGCTGGTCACAGTCGGTATTTTAATTTTGGTTCGCCTGGGCATCTTTTTACCAGTTCCAGGAATTAATCGGGAGAGATTTGCAGAAGCTATATCCGGCAATAATTCCATTTTCGGTTTATTGGATATATTTTCGGGACGGGGACTCTCTACACTGGGGGTATTTGCTCTGGGGATTTTGCCCTTTATCAATGCGTCTATTATCATCCAATTGCTGACTGCCGCCATACCTTCTTTAGAAAACTTACAGAAAAATGAAGGGGAGGCAGGACGGCGGAAAATATCGCAAATTACCCGCTATGTGACTGTTGGTTGGGCAGTTGTTCAAAGTACGGCTTTTTCAGCATTGTTCTTACAACAATTTGCCGTTAATCCTGGACCAGTTTTTGTGGCAGAAACGGCGATCGCTCTCACTGCTGGTTCAATGTTTGTCATGTGGGCATCGGAACTGATCACAGAAAGAGGTATTGGCAATGGTGCATCTTTGTTGATTTTTGTCAACATTGTTGCTTCTTTACCTAAATCTTTAGGCGATACCATTGACTTGGTACAAGTTGGCGGCCGGGAAATAGTCGGTCGTGTGATTGTCCTCGTACTGGTTTTTATAGCTACCATTATCGGTATTGTGTTCGTGCAGGAAGGAATGCGGCGCATTCCCATTATTTCTGCACGTCGTCAGGTAGGTCGGCGAGTTTTGGCAGAACAGAGGAGTTTTCTACCTCTGCGCCTCAACCAAGGTGGTGTGATGCCAATTATTTTTGCCGCTGCTATTCTCAGTTTGCCACTGCTAATAGCCAATTTCACTAAAAATGCTGAATTGGCAAATATCGTTAATACTTATCTAAGTCCCAGTGGTTCTGGTTCTTGGGTTTACGCTTTGGTGTACATGGTTTCCATTATCTTCTTTAGCTACTTCTATTCTTCGTTGATTCTCAACCCTGTAGATGTGGCGCAAAACTTGAAGAAAATGGGTTCTAGTATTCCCGGTATTCGTCCCGGTAAGGCTACCAGTGAGTATATTGAGCGTGTCAGTAACAGATTGACTTTTTTAGGCGCACTCTTTTTGGGCTTAGTGGCTATTATTCCCACGGCTGTAGAAAGCACTTTAAACGTGCCAACTTTTAGAGGGTTGGGTGCTACCTCTTTATTAATTTTAGTGGGCGTGGCAATTGATACGGCAAGGCAAATTCAGACCTACGTTATCTCTCAACGCTATGAAGGAATGGTGAAACAATAGTGACGCGATTAATCTTCTTGGGACCACCGGGTGCGGGTAAAGGAACTCAGGCTAAAGCCTTGGCTGATTTTTTAAATATTCCTCATATTTCCACTGGGGACATTTTACGCCAAGCCATTACAGACCAAACAGATTTGGGGAAAAAAGCCCAAGAATACATGGATAAGGGTGATTTAGTTCCTGACAAACTTGTAGAAGATATGGTTGAGGAACGACTCCAAAAACCAGATGCAGAACATGGTTGGATTCTTGATGGCTTTCCTCGCACAGTTGCCCAAGCAATTTTCTTGGGAGAACTGTTGGCAAAAATGGAGAAGGACGAGGAAAAGGTGGTTAACCTGGATGCACCCGATGACATTGTTATAGATCGGTTGTTGGGACGAGGACGTAAAGATGATGCTGAAGATGTAATTCGTCATCGTCTGGATGTTTATCGCCGAGATACTGCACCACTCATTAAATATTATGGCGATCGCCATAAACTTTTAACTGTTAACGGTAATCAGTCCCAAGAAGAAGTTACCGCCGAATTAAAAAAGGTCATAGCTGTTTAGGGGATGAACAGGGGAAATAGAGGAGCAAATATCCCAATCCTCAATCCCCAGTCCCCAATTCCTTTTAGCTAAGATATATTAATAAACTGTTGATATATTTCGCAATTTGTGTATTCTTACCGATTGCATTTGTGGCAACGGAACAGAAAATTGTCGAGTTGAGGAAAAAATTTGTCTAAACAAGATTTGATTGAAATGGAAGGGACTGTCACCGAATCATTGCCCAATGCAATGTTTCGTGTGGACTTGGACAATGGTTTTAATGTTCTAGCACACATTTCCGGTAAAATTCGCCGTAATTACATCAAAATTTTACCTGGTGATCGGGTCAAGGTGGAGTTAACTCCCTACGACCTGACAAAAGGCCGAATCACCTATCGACTACGGAAGAAATAAAACTATGTAGAGAATCTTACCATAAATCAGCCAATTTGGGATTTACCCATTTGCTTAACTGAAATAATTTCCCTAGAAATGCTATAATTTACTATTTGGAGTCAATTAGAACAGGCATGAAAGTCAGAGCCTCAGTCAAAAAAATCTGTGAAAAATGCAACGTGATCAAGCGCCGTGGTCGCGTTATGGTGATTTGTGAAAACCCCAAACACAAGCAACGTCAAGGATAAAACTCTGATTACCAGAGCTTTGGTGCAGCAAAAAATCACCATCAAAAACCAAGAATGTGATTAATTATCACGATCTGCTAAATGCGAGCAAGAACAAAAGAGGGAGACATTCATTGTGGCAAGGATTTCGGGAGTAGACCTACCCCGCGATAAGCGCGTAGAGATTGGTCTAACTTACATTTATGGAATTGGGTTAACAAGGTCGCAAGAAATCCTAGCGGCTACTGGTGTGAACCCAGACACCCGCGTTAAAGACCTGAGTGATGCTGATGTAGCGGCTTTGAGAGCCGAAATAGAAAGTAATTATCAGGTAGAAGGTGACTTACGCCGTTTGGAGGCGATGAGCATCAAGCGTCTAGTGGATATTGGCTGTTATCGTGGCCGTCGTCATCGCATGGGCTTACCCGTCAGAGGACAAAGAACCCGCACCAACGCCAGAACCCGACGCGGCAGAAGACAAACAGTGGCTGGTAAGAAGAAAGCCCCTGGTAAATAAATAAACTTTCTAGGCTTGCTCATGGCAGCAAGTTTTACCTTAAATTCACCAAACAAATATGGCAAGACAACCAACTAAAAAAACCGGGAGCAAAAAGCAGAAACGGAACGTACCTAACGGCATTGCCTACATTCAGTCTACTTTCAACAATAGCATTGTCACCATTACCGATCAAAATGGAGATGTCATCTCCTGGGCAAGTGCTGGTTCAAGTGGATTTAAAGGGGCAAAAAAAGGAACTCCCTTCGCAGCACAAACCGCCGCTGAAAGTGCAGGCCGTCGCGCTATGGACCAAGGAATGCGTCAAATTGAGGTGATGGTAAGTGGACCTGGAGCCGGTCGAGAAACTGCGATCCGGGCGTTGCAAGGAGCAGGATTAGAAATTACCCTAATCCGTGATATTACCCCTATTCCTCACAATGGCTGCCGTCCACCTAAGCGCCGTCGAGTTTAAACACTGTCAGAATTCAGGAGTCAGTAGAGACGTTCCACCGGAACGTCTGTACAGGAGTCAGAAAGTTTGAGAAATCCGTAGATGATCAAATAGTAATTTTTGGCGTAACTGTTAAGAAGCTGACCGCTGATAGCTGAATGCTTACTAAGCATTAACTGTTAAACACGCTCAGGCAGAAAGTTCATGCTCAGGGAAATCACCGCCAAGGCAATCTGGGAAATATAAAGTAAACTTCAGAAGCAATTGGTGATTAAAAAGCATATCAGCCCTCCCAATGGGAAGGCTGCTCAACTTTCAAAAAAACAGAAAAACAGAATATTAACATGCCTGCGGATTGAATTGGCAAACCAAACTATCACTAATTTTATATGTTGGCAGTTTGATCCACCACAGTCATAGATCAGAGCATAAAGTGAATTTGATAGGCAAATTAATTGCCTGATAGCAGCACCTTGAAAGGGAGGCTACTCCGTGGCGCAGTTCCAAATTGAATGTGTAGAGTCTAATACAGAGGAAAGTCGCAGCCATTACAGTAAATTTGTCCTCGAACCCTTAGAACGTGGTCAAGGGACAACTGTAGGTAACGCATTGCGGCGGGTTTTGTTGTCCAATTTAGAAGGGACGGCAGTTACAGCAGTAAGGATAGCTGGGGTTAGTCATGAGTTTGCCACAGTTCCTGGTGTCAGGGAAGATGTGCTGGAAATTCTCATGCGCATGAAGGAAGTGATCCTCAAAAGCTATTCTTCTCAACCCCAGATCGGTCGGTTATTGGTTAATGGTCCTGCAACAGTCACTGCGGCACATTTTGATTTGCCTAGTGAAGTAGATGTGATTGATCCTACCCAGTATGTAGCTACTTTGGCTGAAGGTGGCAAACTGGAAATGGAATTTCGCATTGAAAGAGGTAAAGGTTATCGTACTGTAGAACGGGGTAGAGAAGAAGCCACTTCCCTGGACTTTTTGCAAATTGACTCGGTATTTATGCCGGTGCGAAAAGTAAATTATAGCGTTGAAGAAGCCCGTGGTGATGGTACTCTTAAAGATCGACTGTTATTAGAAGTTTGGACTAATGGCAGCGTTTCACCTCAAGAAGCACTATCTTCAGCGGCGGGAATTTTGGTAGATTTATTTAACCCGTTAAAAGATATCTCCTTAGAACCTACAGATATGGGTTCAGATATCCCAGACGATCCAACTGCTCAAATTCCCATTGAAGAATTGCAGTTGTCTGTCCGTGCTTATAACTGTCTCAAACGAGCGCAAGTTAATTCCGTGGCAGATTTGCTGGATTATACCCAAGAAGACCTCTTGGAAATCAAAAACTTTGGTCAAAAGTCGGCGGAAGAAGTAGTGGAAGCTTTACAGCGTCGTTTAGGCATTACTTTACCGCAGGAAAGAGGTTCTAAACCAAACTAATTTTATTTTGTAATAATTTCAAGTGCATTATTATGCGTCACCGTTGTAAAGTCAAAAAACTTGGTAAACCCACAGACCAGCGTCGTGCTTTATTGCGATCGCTCACCACTGAGCTTATCCGTCATGGTCGTATTACCACAACTTTAATCCGTGCTAAAGTATTGCGGAGTGAAGCGGAAAAGATGATCACCCTAGCTAAAGATGGTTCTTTGGCAGCACGTCGGGAAGCTTTGGGTTATATCTACGATAAATCCCTAGTTCATGCTTTGTTTGAGCAAGCACCTACTCGGTATGCTAACCGTCAAGGTGGTTATACTCGCATTCTGCACACCGTACCCCGTCGCGGTGATAATGCAGAAATGGCGATTATTGAATTAGTTTAAAGTCAAAGGGAACAGGAAATAGGGAATAGGGAACAGGGAATAGGGAAGATATAAACATTATAGAGCTATTGCCTTTTGCCTTTTGCCTCTTGCCTTTTGCCTCTTGCCTTTTACCAAACCCAGTATGTTAGAAAGCCGCCAGCCAACACCAACTTATCGAGTAGCCTTGGTCATTCAGTATCTAGGTACTAATTTTCACGGCTGGCAACGGCAAAAGGCGCAGCGAACAGTCCAAGAAGAGATAGAAACAGCTATAGCTACTGTTCTGGGGTATCACGTGACACTTCACGGCGCAGGGCGAACTGATGCCGGAGTTCATGCAGCTGCTCAAGTCGCCCATTTTGATGCTACAGGTTATATACCCGCACACAAGTGGGCAACAGTTTTGAACAGTTACCTACCTCCAGATATATTAATCAGGGCTTCGGCGGGTGTAGATGACCGTTGGCACGCTCGCTTTAATGCAGTGTATCGTCGGTACAGATACACAATCTATACTGAAGCTCTACCAAACTTGTTTGTGAACTCCTTCAGTTGGCATTATTATTATGCTCCCTTGGACGAAAATTTAATTCAAGCTGCCCTGAAACCTCTGCTGGGAAAACATCATTTAGCGGCTTTTCATCGTGCGGGATCAGCGCGATCGCATTCCTGGGTTGAAGTACAAGCAGCAGAATGTTATCGAAAAGGTTCATTACTCCATATTGAAATTCAGGCCAATGGATTTTTATATGGCATGGTGCGGTTATTAGTAGGGATGCTGGTAGAAGTTGGTTCTGGAGTGCGATCGCTCGAAGATTTCACCAACATCTGGCAAACAGAAAACCGGGAAAAAGTGAAATACGCCGCACCACCTCAAGGCTTATGCTTGTTAAGGGTAGGATATCCTGATTTTCCCTTTCCCCAGGAAATTTGGTACGACACCCAACCATATTTAGTGTTTGGTCAGGATAAATAGGTGACAGGTGACAGTGAAGGATCAAAACTAACCACTAATTACTGAAAGCTGATTACTGAAAGCTGATTACTGACCACTCAAAACCGACAAAGGAAAAATAACAATGAGTAGTAAAACTTACCTTCCTCCTCAAGAAAAACTTGAGCGCGAGTGGTATGTAGTAGATGCCACCGATAAACGCCTGGGTAGACTAGCAAGCGAAATTGCTATGGTTCTCAGAGGCAAAAGAAAAGCTGAATATACACCCCACTTAGACACTGGTGATTTCGTAGTTGTGATCAACGCCGAAAAAGTAGCAGTTACCGGTAAAAAACGCACTCAAAAAGTTTACCGTCGTCATTCTGGCCGTCCTGGTGGAATGAAAACAGAAACCTTTGCTAAATTACAACAACGTTTACCAGAACGGATTGTAGAACACGCTGTGAAAGGGATGTTACCTAAAAACAGCTTGGGTAAACAATTATTCACAAAGTTGAAAGTTTACGCTGGTCCTACCCATCCCCACGCAGCACAAAAACCCAAAGAACTAATTGTTAACACAATTCCTGGAGAAAATTAATAATGGCAACAGTAGCAGAAGCTAATAGCGGTCGCGCTGTGTACTGGGGTACTGGCCGCCGTAAGTCCGCAGTCGCACAAGTACGTTTAGTTCCCGGTGAAGGTAAATTTACCGTTAACGGCAAAGATGGAGAATTATACTTCCAATTCAATGCCAACTACTTAGGAGCGATCAAAGCACCCTTAGAAACCTTGGGACTAGAAAGCGAATATGACATTTTAGTAAAAGCTGAAGGCGGTGGTTTAACCGGTCAAGCTGACTCTATTCGCTTGGGTGTCGCTCGTGCGTTGTGTCAATTAGATCCTGATAACCGTTCACCTTTGAAAATCGAAGGTTATTTAACTCGTGATCCACGAGCTAAAGAACGGAAAAAATACGGTTTACACAAAGCTCGCAAAGCTCCTCAATACTCCAAACGATAAAGCTGGAGGCAGGAGGCAGAAGGCAGGAGGCAGGAGGTATACCAAATTTTACCCAGTCCCCAGTCCTCAGTCCCCAGTCACCAATCCTAGTTATAATTTTGATAGAGAAACACCACAAAAGGAAAAATGGCTAAACCTGATATTCATCCCCAGTGGTATCCAGAGGCTAAGGTCTACTGTAACGGTCAAGTTGTGATGACTGTTGGTTCTACAAAACCGGAATTGCACGTAGATGTTTGGTCTGGAAACCATCCCTATTACACTGGTACTCAGAAAATTATTGACGCTGAGGGTCGTGTGGAACGCTTCCTCCGCAAATATGGTATGTCTGGCGAACAAGGCAGTAAAAAGAAAAAGTAGCTGGTTGGCTATAGCTTGTGCTGGCATGATGCCCGCACCACAAGGACCCTGCATGGTTGTGGGGTCACTTGTCATTTTATGCTTGAGCCAACTTGTTATTTTTTAGGAGCTTGTATAGTCGTTATGGCAGAATCATATTTACTGGAGAAACTAAAATCTGTTGAACAAACTTTTCATGAATTAACTCGCCGTTTGGCAGACCCAGATACGGCGAAA
This sequence comes from Sphaerospermopsis sp. FACHB-1194, assembly GCF_014696235.1. Taxonomy (NCBI): domain Bacteria; kingdom Bacillati; phylum Cyanobacteriota; class Cyanophyceae; order Nostocales; family Aphanizomenonaceae; genus Sphaerospermopsis; species Sphaerospermopsis sp. FACHB-1194. Next base: position 141,320 of record NZ_JACJPU010000004.1, read on the forward strand.
AATCCTGATGAGTATCAAAAAATTGCTAAGTCTCGTTCTTCTTTAGAAGAGGTTGTTAATACTTACGAAACTTGGAAAACTGCCCAGGAAGAATTAATTGGGGCGCGTCAAATTCTTAAAGAGTCTAATGGGGATCCAGAGTTGCAAGAAATGGCAGCTTTGGAGGTGAAGGAATTAGAAGATAAGATAGAACATCTGGAAGACAGGTTGAAGATATTGCTGCTACCTCGTGATCCGAATGATGATAAAAACATCATGTTGGAAATTCGCGCTGGGACTGGTGGTGATGAAGCGAGTATTTGGGCGGGTGATCTGCTGAGAATGTATTCTCGCTATGCTGATACTCAAGGTTGGAGAGTGAAGCTAGTCAGCGAGTCTCTGGGTGAGATGGGCGGTTTTAAGGAAGTAATTCTGGAAATTCAAGGTGATAGTGTTTACAGTAAGCTGAAGTTTGAAGCTGGTGTTCATCGTGTGCAGCGTGTTCCAGCAACAGAGGCGGGGGGTAGGGTGCATACTTCTACCGCTACTGTGGCTATTATGCCAGAAGTGGATGATGTAGAGGTGCATATTGATCCGAAAGATATTGAAATGACTACTGCGCGTTCTGGTGGTGCGGGTGGACAAAACGTGAACAAGGTGGAAACGGCGGTTGACTTGATGCACAAACCGACTGGTATCCGCATTTTCTGTACTGAAGAACGGAGTCAGTTACAGAACAAGGAACGGGCGATGCAAATTTTGCGGGCGAAACTCTATGAAATGAAGTTGCGGGAACAACAGGAAGCTGTAACTTCGATGAGGCGATCGCAAGTTGGTACTGGTTCTCGTTCAGAAAAAATCCGCACTTACAATTATAAAGATAGTCGGGTGACTGATCATCGTTTGGGACAGAATTTCACTTTGAATCCTGTTTTAGAAGGTGATATTGAAACCTTGATTCAATCTTGTATTTCTCAAGATCAACAGGAACGTTTAGCAGAATTAGCTGCTGCTAATAATTAATTTTTAGCTTTAAATATTTGCTAAAACCGCTTATTTTGTTGTTGTTTTTTACAGGAATAGGCGGTTTTTTTATGATTTTGTTTCGCGCAATCTCCGTCAAGAGATCCCGCAGGGTAGGCACAAAGGAGCAAAGGCGCGAAGTAATGAACCAAGTTCTGCGAAGCAGTTCCCGAAGGGTAGAGAAGAGGGTTTGAGAGAGATTTTTTGTGAAGTGTTAATTATGTTATACAATTATATGCTAAATCAATAATTTTTATTATACTAATTTCCAATTTTATGAATTTTGAGCAAAGACAGGTGGGATTATTTGGAATACTTCATTCTAATCGAGATTTTTCTCAACCAGAAAGCTGGGGTAAAAATCAATTTAATAATTCTTTTCCCGCATCATTAGCTTGTTATATGTACGATCAAGGGATGAAGCTGAATTATTTAATATTGGATAAAAACTTAAAAATTCAGCATCAAGAAATAGATGTAACTCATATAGTTGGTATTCCTCCTCTTTCTCCTAATCTATTTTTCTCCTTTGAAAGTGATTATGTACCCTATAGAAAAATAGTTACAGGTAAACTTCCAAGAGTTGATTTGGTAACTCACGATATTAACAAAAATAATGCTTGTTTACGAAGTATAGAAATTAAGTTAACAGCATTACCTGATAACTCAACTTATCGTTTACCAGATGATCAATATGGTTGTGAAATTGTTACTAGACCAGATACTATTATTTATCTTGCTCTCAGTATTGCTCATGAGTTTGAAAATTCGAGAGATAAGCTACTAAATTATCTTCAACCTGTTTGTAGTCAAATCAAAGATTGGTCAAGTATACGTCAGGTATTACCTTTTATACCTCAAATTGTAAATTGTTTAGATACTTTATTAAGTGAAAATCTTGAAATTCAATCTCCATTAGTCATGCAACCAGTATGGAAAACTATGGGTAAAACTTCTAAACTTTATGAAAATTGCTTAGATATTTTCGTTTGGAGTAACTTTGGATTTACAAGACTTTTTGTTGATATTACTAAACGATTGACTAAATCTGAAGAAACTATACAAAGACCTATGCGTTCTGTGGTATGGTTGGCAAAGATGTTATACGAATTTGCTCTTATTGGTAAAATCAATCATAAATTAGTGGTTGATACATTAACCTATAACACTAAGAATGATAAAGCTTTTGCTTTAAGTGGTGCAAATACTCGTCCATATATGACTTGTGACAATTTGATTCAACCAAGAATTACGAAACAAGAAATTAAGAATATAATTTTGGGAGGAGGGCAAAACTTTTTAAGTCCTGAGCGTAGATTTGACGCTATTATCTTGAGTAATCCTGATATTTTTGATGATATATTATAGAAATATAATGAATGAATACATCAAGTAGATTATGTTAAAAGTTATAGATTTATTCTCTGGATGTGGTGGTTTATCATTAGGTTTCCAAAACAGTGGATTTGAAATTGTTGCTGCATTTGATAACTGGAAACCAGCAATAAATGTTTATCAACAAAATTTTAAACATCCAATTATTGACTATGATTTGAGCCAGGTAAATAATAATTATTCTCCTTTCAAAAAATTCTCACCAGATATCATTATGGGGGGTCCACCATGTCAAGATTTTTCTAGTGCTGGTAAGCGTAATGAAGATTTAGGTAGAGGAGATTTAAGTATTACATTTGCTGAAATAGTAGCTAATGTTGGGAGTCAATGGTTTGTGATAGAAAATGTAGATTTATTTAGGAAATCAAAAAAATATCAAGAATTTAGGCAAATTCTCAAATCTGCTGGTTATGGTTTAACAGAAAAAGTTTTAGATGCTAGTCTATGTGGTGTTCCCCAAAAGAGAAAAAGATTTTTCTGTATAGGAGAACTTGGTGGTAATGATGATAATATCCAACCTTATTTAGAGGCAAAATTATCTAAAAAACCGACAACTATTAAAGATTATTTAGGAAATAGTTTAGGGATTCAATATTATTATAGACATCCTAGAAGTTATCAAAGAAGGGCTATTTTTAGTATTGATGAACCTAGTCCTACTATTAGGGGTGTAAATAGACCAATACCTAAAAATTATCAACAACATTCGGGAGATGTAGCACCAGTAACACCAGATTTACGTCCTTTAACTACTATTGAAAGAAGTTATATTCAAACTTTCCCGGAAGATTTTATTTTCTCAGGTTCAAAAACAGACTTAGAACAGATGATTGGTAATGCTGTACCTGTTAAGTTAGCAGAATATGTCGCTAATTGTCTCTTAATGTATATTCGAGAACAGGATAAACATAAAAATTATCATGTTTCTTGGTTAAGCTGTCGGTAGGATTTACCATCAAGAAACTTCAAGTGTGTCAATTTGTTCAACCCAACCTTACTTTTCATACTTATATGTAAATTTTTTTTATGCCTTATCAAAAGGATAAAAAACCAGGTATCACAGATGATGATTCATGAATGAGTAAGTAAATGTCACTATCACAATTCCGCGAAAATATTACTCAGTTAATTACAACCGCAGAAACTATGTTAGGTTCACCACGTAGTGGTAAACCAGAAGAAAATACTAAAAATAGTCTCATTGTCCCTGTTTTAGATGCTCTCGGTTATACTTCAGAATACCGGACTTTAGAAGGTGTAATTCGTAGTTTAATTGGTACTACTACATGGGTGGATTATTTGCTGCGTAATGAAGTCGGAAAACATCCTAAATTGCTGTTTGAAGCTAAAAGTTTATGGGATAAAAATATCTGGGAAGCTAATGAAAAACAAGTATTAGATTATATCAGAAATTATAGTTTAGATATTGGTACACAAGAGCCTGTTCTTTGGATTATTTTATCTAATTTTCGAGAATGGCATATTTTAAGATTACAGGATCGCAAACCTTTTTGGTCTTTTACAATGGAGGATCTGAAAAATGATCCTGAATTGCTTAGTACATTATACAATTGTTTAGTCCGGGAAAATTTATCTAGTAATCGGTTAGAAGCTTTTTATAGTGAAAAATCCAGAGAAGAATTAGGGGCAAAATTTCTAGCAGATTTAAAAATTTGGCGAATTATTATTGCTAATGGTATTAAAAAATCTCACCCTGATTTAAGTTTAGATCAAATTCGTGAAGCTGCCCAAATTATTCTGAATCGGTTTCTCTTAATTAGACTTTTAGAAACATTTAGCCGAGAAATGCCATTTAATTATCTGGGTAGAGTTTATTATAACTGGCAGCAAACTTTTCCTGATTTACCTTTTATTGAAGAATTAAGGCGTGCTTTTCGTCATACATGGGTGGGATATAATACTGAATTATTTCAACCTTCCTGGATTGATGAATTAAGCATTGATGTTGAATATTTAGAATCAATTATTGTGATTAATGCTGTTCCCCAACAGGGAATACTTTATCCCATTACAGGAACATTGGCTAATTATCGTTCAATTTATAACTATGATTTTACAACTTTAACTCAGGATATTTTAGGTACTGCTTATGAACAATTTTTGGCTCATCAATTAATTTTAGAAAATGATATTATTCAAATATTAGAAAACCAAAAAACTCGCAAAAAAGAAGGTATTTTCTATACTCCTAATTATATAGTCCGTCGCATTGTTCAGCAAACTTTACAACCTTTAGTAAAACCGAAAATTGATCAAGCTATTGAATTACTAGCAGCAGGTGAATTACAACAAGCTTATTTAGTAGCAACTTCGGTTTTAGAAATTACAGTGCTTGATCCTGCTTGTGGTTCAGGTTCATTTTTATTAGGTGCATTTGATTATTTATTAACAGAAATTAAACGTTATAATCTAGCTTGTCAAAATGCCAAAATACCCGCAAATTTTGATTTATTTAGTCATGTAGCACCCCAACCAATTATTAATCCTGAAGAACAAATTTTAGTAAAAATGCTGCATGGAGTAGATCGAGATCCCCAAGCGGTTTTATTAGCAAAATTATCATTATGGACTAGGTTATTACGTGCGCGACCAGGTGAATATGGTAGACGCAATGGTTCTATTTATTCCCATCTCCCTGCACTAACTTTAAATATTCGTGTTGGTGATAGTTTAGTTCATAGTCCTGCTAATTTACAACCTTTTGAAACACAATTAGCAATAGTCGCAGATTTGGCTAAAATTGCTAGAGATAATACTCAAACGGAAATAGAAAGAAATCAAGCGGTTAGTAATTTAGAAACTAGAATTACAGCAATTAATCAAGAAATTAATCCGGTTTTAACTGCTTTTTTTGCTAGTGATGAAAGTATCAATTCGGTAGTTAATTTAATTAAAAATCGAGATGCTGAAGATAACGAGATAGCAGAAATTAGAAAGTTAATCATACAAGAAAATCATTCAGAACAAAGTTTAGAAAATGGTTTAAAAAATTGGGGTTTAAAAAATTGGACTTCAGGAGAATTAGCAAGAGTCAAATCTGAATTAATAACTTTATCAACTGCGGTTGAGGAAGTTGTACTAAAAAAACCATTTAATTGGGAATTGGAATTTCCCCATATTTTTGATCCTAGATTACCAAAATCAGCAAGAGGATTTTCTGCAATAATTGGTAATCCTCCTTATTTTAATGTTGATGCTACCTTTGGTAGAGGTGCATTGGAATTAAAATGGTTAAAATTTGCTTATTCTGATATTTATACTGATAAAACAGATATTTTATTTTATTTCTTCCGTCGGGGTTTTGATATTTTACAGGAAGATGGTCATTTAAGTTTTATCATTTCTCGTTCTTTTATTCAAGGTGATAAATCTAGAAGTTTACGAGAATTTATTTGTAAAAATACGAAGATAATTAACATTATTGATTTTTTAGGACATCAAGTTTTTCAAGCGGGAATTGCTACTTGTATTATGCAATTGCAAAGGAAAAATCCTCAACCAGAAGATAGTTTTACTACTTTTTATGTTCTGGATTTGGATATTGTAAAAAATACTTTTAACAGTGATGATGATTGTTTAAGTTTAACTCATGGTGTAACTCAGGTAGATATTAAACAATCTGATTTAGATGATGATCGTTGGCAAATTTCACCCTATAGTCATATTTTTCAAAAAATTGATAAATCGGGTATTAAATTCAGAAATATAGACTGGGTACGTTATACAGAAAGTATTACTACAGGTCGTGATTCTATTTTTGAAGGTGAATTTAAACAAAGATTTCCTGATGAATATTATTTACAAAGAGTTGCGATTTCTGATATTAATTCCTATGGTTGTGAACCACCAGATACACAAATCTTGTACTATACTCATCAAACAGAATGGGAAGAATTACCTCAGTCTGTCAAAATCTATTTACAGGAAAATCGTTCAGAATTAGAAAGCAGAGATGTTTATAGAAATAAAACCAGTAGTTATGAGTGGTTTCATTTGCATCGGCCACGTTACGGAATGAGAGATGCAAAAATTCTCTTTCCCCGTCGTGCAAATTCTAATAAGTTTTTTGTTGATGAACAGGGAATTTTGGGTTTTAAAAGTGATGTAGCTGCTTATATCAAATGTGAAAATACTGATGTTAATATCCTTTACTATATTTGTGCTTTACTTAATTCCCAAGTTTTAGAGTTTCGCTATCGTGCATTAGGTGGAATTGGTAAACTTACAGGTAAGGGAATGTTTGAATATTTTGAAAATCAAGTTGGTGATTTACCAGTTCCCTCATTTAATGATGAAACAAATAATGATGACACAAAATCTGATTATCAAGAGTTAGTAAAATTAAGTCGTGAAGCGCATGAAATTTGGCAAAATCGCTATCAAATTATCACGACTTATGAAGATAAAGCTGCGAAAATTCCCAGCAAAGAAGTATCATTAAATGAATATCATAAATTAACTGGTGATTATGCTATTGACATTGAATGGGAAAGTGCTAATGCAAACGCAGAAGGACATTTATTAGCATTAAAAATTGAGCCAACTGCAAATGGATATATAATATGGGGAGAAGTAACTGATGATGAAGATTGGAAAGAAGGGGATAGAGAATGGATAGAAATAGCTAACGTCAATATTCGTAATTCTTATTTACGGAGATATCTGTTAGCAAGATTAATTTATTTAACTGAATTTGATGCTTCTTTCCGTCGCAAACAAAAATTATCACGGGAAATAGGAAACTTAGTGAATATTGCTTTTGACGTTATTAAAGTTAAGAGATATGATCAAGATAGATTTAGTAATCTTCGTACTTTAGAAGTGATTGCAAATAGAGTTTCACAAGAAGTAGGTAGAGCAGATTTAGAAACAGTTTTACTGAGACAAATAGAAATTAGAAATCAAATTGATCAAATTGCCTATCGAATGTATAAAGTAGAAGAATATGTAAATATTATCGAGAAAGCTTTAAAAGTTGTGTTGTAAGATGAATCACTAGAAAATTTATTTCCCATCATAATCTAGAAGATAAAATTTGAGATAACCCACATAAACATTTAACCATTAAACTTTGCGTACTCCTCTGCGCCTCTGCGCCTCTGCGTGAAAAAAAACTCTATCTTTTATAACCACTGTCCACCACGAAAACGCCAACGGGGAAAAATAATTCTCATTAAACTTTGCGAACTCATAAAAACCGCCAACCAAACTACAGAATAATGTAATAAAAACGCCCCTATTGATAATTCCTCTTTTGGTATAGGTATAGGTAAAAAACCAAAAATCTTTACTCCACAAAACACAAATATCATCTCCCAAATACCTGCAAAAAATTGATAAGCTGCTGGCCAGTCTCTATCCCAGCGTGATTTTTGTAGATAATTATAAACAACATCCCAACCTAAACCAAAGATAGCAACATAAGCAAGAATGAAAAAATAAACAATATTTGCACCAGAACCTATTAACCCCAGTGTAAAAGGTAAAGATACTAATACACCAACAGTTGCTAATAATAATAATCGAGTTTGCCAACGACCAAATAAAGTAGGAGTCATAATATTTCAAGGAGTCAGGAGTCAGGAGTCAGGAGTCAGAATATATAAAATCATAAATTTGTTGATTGAAAATAGATACCCGACTTGTTTAAGAAGTCAGGAATCTAAATATTAAGTGTGTTCTAATTTCAAGTGATAATCTACTTGACAATGATATTGAGATAGTTCTGACCAGTTGAGGACAGCTTCTAATAAGTCTTGATAACCAAGAGTGTTCGGATGAAGTCCATCTGCTGTCATGCGTTGACTTCTCCAGGTTTCATCATGTGACATCCATTGATCAAATATGTCTAGATAGGGAATCTTTCGTTGTTCACAAGCTTGACGGGTAGCTTCTTTGTAGCGATATTGGTCAGCATGATTGTAATATAAACAATCGAGAAAAGGCATTTTGCTTTCATCAACCGGGACCATACCGACAAAGAGGACTGGACAAAGTTGTTGTGCTTGATCTAATAATGTGGCGATCGCTGTTTCAAATTCCGCAAAATCTGTATAATTTTTGCCAGCGGGACGACCTAAACGGGGTGAGTCGTTAACGCCAACAGAGAGGATAATTAAATCAGGAACTCGGTTTCTAATTTCTCCCCGGTGACGAAATTCCACTTCTAACCGTTGTGAGACTTGCTGAGTGCGATCGCCCCTGACCCCTAAATTATAAAGCACATGACCCACACTATCCGGTAACATCCACCATCGGCGCAGTTGTTCTACCCAACCACCTTTTTCATAGTCTCCATATCCATATACTAAACTATCCCCCAAGGCGACTATTTTTAAAGGTTGACATAGTTTTGGCGTAATAGACAGCATTGAGGAGGAAGGTTTTACAGTTTGCATCTTAAACAAGAATGTAATTGATATCTCTACAATATTCTAGACATTATTACACTATTGTATGGTATATTTTTTATCTTTTATGCACAAAGTTAGAACCCAAAATCCAAAATTTCAAATTAGGACTATTAAACCAGGCACTAATTTGAAGTAGTTACGTCAAAAACGTAAGCATTCAACCGTCGGTTTCCGTCAGTACCTGAAATATGAAATACAAAGAATGAAAAGACACAGATGCAGATAAATAACATTCCTGAAATTAACCTGAAATTAAAACCTCTGAATCCTGGCTATTAGCTGTTTCCTGATTGCTGATAGCTGAATACTTACATTTTACACACCCTCAGAAAATATGAATCATAAATTACTTCGCAATTTTAGACAGCTGCATAAATGGTTAATTCAAACCTCTTACCCAAGAGTGAAATTCAATTTTTTTTCTTCATATTGGCAACATATAAAAACAATGAGTGGGCATCACAAATTTTTTAAAAGGTTGTTTCCCTTTTTGGTTTTAATTTCTTTTGTCACTGTTTTATTAACAAATACCTTTACACCCGTTAACGCCCAAATACCAAGACAAGAAATTAGAGGTGTATGGATTACCAACAATGATCTTAACGTCTTTAAAGATCGCACCAAAGTTAACGATGCTGTTACTAAATTGCGTCGGCTCAATTTCAATACTATTTATCCCGTAGTTTGGAATTCTGGTTATGTCATGTATCCCAGTAAGATAGCCAAAGATTTAGAAATTCAACCTTTTGTATTTCGTGGTTCAGATGGCCATGATATTCTTGCCGATGTAATTAATCAAGCCCATCGTCAAAATTTACTGGTAGTTCCTTGGTTTGAATTTGGTTTTATGACTCCGCAAACTTCAGAACTAGCATTAAATAAACCAGAATGGTTAACAAAAAAGCGGGATGGTAGCGAAACTTCTGTTAGTGCAGCCGGTGAAGTGACATGGTTAAATCCCTTTCATCCAGAAGTACAACAATTTATTACCGATCTCTTGGTAGAGCTAACATCAAATTATGATATTGATGGTATCCAGTTTGATGATCATACAAGTTTACCCCATGAATTTGGTTACGATCAATATACAGTTGATTTATATCGCCAAGAAATGGAAAAAGATCCCCCAGCAGATTCTCAAGACCCAGAATGGGTAAAATGGAGGGCAGATAAAATTACAGATTTCATGGTGAGACTTAATCAAAGAATTAAGCAAATCAAACCAAAAGTAATTTTTTCAGTTTCACCTAATTACTACGATTTTGCATATAAATTACAATTGCAAGACTGGTTAAATTGGGTAAGATTAAACATCGTAGATGAACTAATTGTACAAGTTTATCGTTCTGATTTAAACAGTTTTTCTGCTAAAATTTCCCGTCCAGAAATGCAAGAAGCACAACAACTAATCCCAACTGGAGTGGGAATAATGGCAGGTTTAAGAACTAGCCCCGTATCAATGCAACAAATTACAAATCAAGTGAGAACTGCCCAAAGACAAGGATTAGGTGTGGTTTTCTTTTATTATGAAACTCTTTGGAATAATGCTTCGGAGTCATTCAAAGACCGTCTTGCAGGATTTAAACAACTTTTTCCCTATCCTGCTTTACGATTAGCAGCAGAATAATTGTTGATTGGATATTGGTGATTAGTGATAGGTGATTAGTGATAGGTGATTAGTGATAGTTGATAGTTTATTGGGAAACATAAAATTGATTACCCAGTCACCAGTCACCAGTCACCAGTCACCTATGATGGTGCTTGATTAAAAACCCATTTTATCCACTGATTTAAAGAACTAAAAGTATTTAACCTTTTCACACCAGGCGCACGGGCAATATACATCCCATCCACAGCAACTAAAGCCGCATATTGTAACCCTAAAAAACTATCAACTGCTGCATAGTGTCCACCTAAAGTTATTGCCCCAGATACATACATTTGACCTTGAGTATTTCGCATTTCTACTAATTCAAAATTGTTGGCTACTACTAATCTTTCTAAATGATTTAAAGGTAGTTTGTAATGTTCAACTAAATCTTTTAATAAGGGATTAGTTTTAACTTTGGCATCAAGTCCGGTAGCATCAATAATAAAATCAGCAGTTAATTTCATTTCCCCAAAACCCTGTTCTTGAATATGGGTAATAGTGTGGTTTTGGGCATCTCTTTCTACACTAACAACTTGACCAAAAGTAATTTGATACCAACCTTCTTTAATACCTGCTTCTGTGATTCTTTGCCAATCTCCACGATCTGCGGTAGTAGTTCCTCCCCAGTCAGATAATAACCTTTGACGTTCTTCTGGGGTGGCTTTTTCTAACATCACTCGTAGTTCACCACCCCAACAAGCTTTTGGCCAGTTAAAAGGTTGCAACTCGTAGTGATTTTTAACCGGACGTTGGGCTTTTTGAAATTTGTTACCGTGGGGTTTAGGCGATCGCATTAAATGTAAAACTGTAATATTTCTATTTTGTTTTCTCACCTCATAAATACGTTGTAAAATTCGTGAAGCTACAATACCCCTTCCTCTAATTAAAACAGTACCACCTTGTTTTTCTAACTGTTCATAGACATGATTATGGTCTTCATAGGCATTAACTACAGATTTAAAATCTTGATATTTTTCCCGATATGCTTGTAAATCTGGTAAAAATTGAATAGCGGGATATCCCGTAGCTAAATGTAAATAACGACAAACTAAAAAAGCATAATTTCCCGGACTACGAGAATAAGCAACACAATATCTACCATCTTCCGTTTTTCTAATTGCTCTCACTCTACCATAACGATAAATTTTATCCCAACTAATACGTTTAGCTTCCCGATCTATAGAATCAAAAACATTACCCGCACGGGGCGTATAAGTTTCTGTAAAAGTTGGTTCATTAAAAACTTGCCATAAATATTGAAAAGCTGAATTGATCTGACCTTTTGTTAAATCATGCCAAGATTCTCGCAAAGCATAACTAGGCCATCCCCAAATATTATCAGGACAAGAATCAGAATTAGAACGCAATCTTTCATGTAAAGGAATTTGAGAATTTAAACATAAACGCTGATAACGTGCATAAGGTTTTGATTCTAATCCTACAGCAATAATTTTTTCAGATTTAACACCACTAATTCTTAATAAATCAACCCAAATAAAACTACCCAAACCAGCACCAACGGCTAAATAATCACATTCATCAATAGGTAAACCAGTAGCATGAATAGCTTGTAAATCAACTTTGTGATTATGAAATTCCGAAGGTGGAAAATTACTTCCTAAAGGTGTAACTGGACGAACTGGAGATCTATTAGGATCTGGAAGATTAGTATTAGGATTAAATTGAATAGTCGAAGGATTATTAGGTGTAGGAATAACAGTATTTAATCCAAACTGGACAGTAATCATATAAGGTCCAATTTGCAAAGTATCACCATTAGCTAACTGACAGCGTGTTTGTTTTTGTCCATTAACATAAACACCATTAGCACTATTTTGATCAATAACTACAAAATTATTTTGTTCCCAATCTTGTTCCCAATCAATTAAAGCATGATAACGAGAAACTTCATTACTATTTAATAACATCCGCGAAACACGCTGACCCCTAATTTCTGTTGGTAACTTGGCAAATTCTCGACCAAAAGCAATAGGGACATTTAATTTAGGTTCTCGTCTTTCTCCCGTTGTTGGATCTTCCCAACTTAATTGAATTTGTAAATTAGTCATTAGTTATTAGTTATTAGTTGTTAGTTATTAGTTGTTAGTTATTAGTTGTTAGTTATTAGTGGTTTTTCCCAGTCACCAATCACCAGTCACCAGTCACCAGTCACCAATCACCAATCACCAATCACCCAATAAGTACACTAACAGCAGCAGCTAAAGATGTACCACACCAAGGACAACCTATTTGTAAATTTTCTGGTGGGGAAACTTTATGACATTTAGGACAGTCTAAACCATACACCGGATTTGGTTGTGTTGGAATTGACGGTTTATGATGATGATGTACGGGTTGTTTTGGTGGTTGGACTATGATGGTAGAGGGAATACTACTAACAGAAATTGCCGTAACTTGTAGTTGTTGTTGTCCTAAATAAATAATGCTTTTTTCATTTAAAGCTATTTCCCCTTTAACTAAAGATTTACCATCTATTTGTGGGGGGTTTATTTCCCGTAAATTTCTAATATAAAAACGTTGCTTTTGAGAATCAAAAAATATTTCAATATGTAAACCGGATACTGTTGGATGAGTTAAAACAATATCACACTTTGCTGGATCACGTCCAATGCGACAAGTACCAGCGTTTTTGCTGTTATGTTTTTCATAAATTTGTTGAATTTTATTTTGACCTGCTTCTTGCCACTGTAAAGTTAGTACATTCATGATTTTTAGATAACGTTAATATTTAATGAATTCAACTTTATGCTGTGGGATTCCTAACATGATTGGTAGCCATTTAGCAAGTCTTGAGAATTAAAATTAAAGAATGATTATCTTCACCATGTATACTTTTTATACTTTATCTGTTAGATGCTAGTTTATCAGCAATGCGGGTAGTTTCTGGCAACCGATATTTAGGTGTACACCGTAATACATAGTCAATTGCTGTAGGTAAGCTAATACGATGGCCTGTGGAGATATATAAAGGTTTAACTCCAGTACGAGTCCGTAAAACTGCGCCTACTGTTTCATTTGTATGTATTAATGGTTGCCAACTTCCTCTAACTGCTGGTAATTCTTCATATTTGCCAATAAGTAAAGATTTTGCTACACCTATGGTTGGTATATCCACTAAAACACCTAAATGGCAAGCTATTCCAAATCTGCGTGGATGGGCAATTCCTTGACCATCACATAATATTATATTAGGTATATTTTTAATTTTTTCCAAGGCATCAAGAATAGCGGGTATTTCCCGAAAAGATAAAAATCCAGGTATATAAGGAAACGATGTAGGACGGTATGCTAGGCTTGTTTCCACAACTTTCAAGTCAGGAAAACTTAACACTGCTACCGCTGCACGGCACATTGTACCATCTTCCAGAAAACCCATATCCACACCTGCAACGTATTGAATAGGTGTGTTGAGTTGATCTGTGGTAATAACTTGATTTCGTAAAGTTTCTTGAATTTCGATCGCTTCTTCAACGGTAGATGGCCAAGGATGAATTTGTGGAATTTGCATATTGTTTGTCTATTTAAATTGTGATCAAAATCTTGATTTTCCGAAATGCCTAATTTTAATTTTGTATCTTATCTATATATAGACTAAACATTCAACCCCATGTAACTTTTTGCTAAGTTTTCTGTATAAATCTTGATTTTTTTATCTGATAGCTACTCTCACATACAGTTGATTTAAGGAACATACAGCCATGAGAAATAATAACATCAATGTCCTTCACAATTCACAAATTGTATTTTATTTAGGTGGAGGATTATTATTCTTGTTTTTAGCGATGATGCTGCGTCCTTTTGCCATTGTCAATGCTGGTGAAAGGGGTGTTGTCATGCAATTTGGAAAGGTGCAAGATACAGTTTTAGATGAAGGATTACACCCAATTATTCCCATTGTCACAACAGTTAAAAAGCTCAATGTGCGCGTGCAACAAAATAGTTTTAATGCTGGTGCTGCTTCTAAAGATTTGCAAAAAATTACCACAGAATTAGCGGTAAACTGGCACATTGATCCGTTGAAAGTGAACCGAGTTTTTCAACAAGTTGGAGATGAAGAATTAATTGTTAATGGGATTATGACACCCGCAGTTTCCGAAGTTTTGAAAGCAGCTACAGCTAAAAAAACTGCTGAAGAAATCATCACAAAACGCACAGAATTAAAAGAAGAAATCGACGCAAATTTAAAAGGTCGTTTAGAACCTTACGGTGTAATTGTAGATGATGTATCTTTAGTCAATTTTTCCTTTTCTCCAGAGTTTAGTAGAGCGATCGAAGCGAAACAAATAGCGGAACAAGAAGCAAAACAAGCAAGTTTTATTGCCCAAAAAGCGACCCAAGAAGCACAAGCAGAAGTTAACCGTGCTAAAGGTCAAGCTGAAGCACAAAGATTACAAAGATTGACTTTAACACCGGAATTATTGCAAAAGCAAGCAATAGAAAAATGGGATGGTCGTTTCCCGATGGTGATGGGTGGTAATGGTGCTGTTCCTTTGATTAATATTAATCCTAATGATTTAGCTACTGGACAGAAGAGAAATTAGTTTTTATTAAGATCCCCGATTTCTTCAAGAAGTCGGGGATCTGGGTATTTGATTACTCACTCATTTTTAACCAACCAAATACTTCTTCTACTGTTAAATTTAATTCAACTCCCGTCAAGATAATTAAATCATCTTTTGCATATTTTAATTCTGGTTCTTTTTGAGGTTGAAACATCAAAATTGATCTATCATCTGGATCAATTAACCATCCAAGTTGACAACCATATTTAATACAATGTAAAATATTGCCAGTCACTCTATTAGAACTTTGTTCTGGAGACAAAATTTCTATAGTCCAATCTGGTGCGATCACAACATCATCTACTGGTTCACCATTATCATCAAAGGCGATATTTTCCCAGCGAATAATGGCTATATCTGGAATAATTGATCTACCTGCAAATGTACAACGTAACTCTGGAAAAGCATAAGCAATTTTATTTGCTTCTGTGATTTGATTTACAGTATTAATAATTTTACTTTGCAGTCGAGAATGGCGAGTTTTTGGCATTGGTTTTTGGATAATTTCGCCGTTGATATATTCACTTGGTGGTTTAGTTTCTGGTAGTTTGAGAAACTGTTCTAGTGTTAGTGATAAAGATTTGGTGACAGTCATAATTATGTAAAATTCCTATAATTTTGCAAATCATTTTCTGTAATTTGATCTGCTGGGACAAGTTTATAATGCTTCTCCTGGACTATTTTTACTTCACCTTCATATATTGAAAGTTCAAACATAGTAATAAGTCCATTGTTCATAAATTGTGCTGATATCGAACGACAAACTAAGCTAGAGAATTTATCAAAACAATAACTAATATCTTGTTTGGTTTGTACCACAGAAAGTTGATCACTTCCTGCTTTTGCTTGAACAGGTATGATAAACTGCATACCATTGTTATTCACACCAACATAAACCTCATCTATTTCTATTTGTCCAATACCCTTAACATTAGTTCTGAGGTGATTTTGTAAAGAGTATGCTGTAATGCTCAGAAATATATCTATTAAACGATTATATCGGATTTTAGTTAAAAGAGCTTGTTCATCACCTGACATATATTGATTAATAATTTCAGGTGTTGCATCCGGTATTTTAATTGGTATTAAATTTTGATTGGGAATAATCCGATTAATCTTTACCAGTCGAAAGCAATAGTTACCAGTACCATTTAATTCAATAATCCATTCTAACCCTTCGGGAGCAGTATCTGTAATTACTTTAGGTAGTGGTTTTCTAAATCTAAAAGAATAGAGAATATCTCCTAAATTTTTAGCTGATTGAATACCTAACTCTTGAGCAATTTCAGGTAGTTCATTCCGATTAAATTCAAAATATTCCAATCCACTTGTGTAATAACGTTGGAAAATTCCGATAATAACCGAGTTATATAAACCTTCTTTCATGGTACTTATTCCTTGGTAAAAAAACATCGTTGAGTGATAATCATTTTTTTCTTGTTCTAGGTTCTATAACATGAGGGTTCACTCCAAAATATTTAGCTGCATCTGACATATCAAGTGTTAATAAACTAAGTTCATCTAAAATTTTAACACTTGTAGGTTGTTCAACTTCCACATTCAAAACCTTAATAATTTCCGCTGCTACCGCTTGCGCTAAAAGTGGAGGAACAGAATTACCAATTTGTCTAAAACCATGCCATTTTGTCGGATGAAATCTAAACCAGTCAGGAAAGGAGTGTAAACGCGCAGCTTCCCTAACAGTGATACATCTTGGTGTAAATGGATGTATAGGACGAGGAGAGGTAAAAGCACCTTTATTACTAGCTGTTCCTGCTCTTAATGTATTACATAAACCATCAGGATCGAGTTTATAAAAACGGCTAATTGGTTCATTTTTACCATGAGGAGTTGACGCAAATCTTTCTTCAGATGCAGGACTATGTTTTGTTCTTAAACTCGATGTTAAAATGTGATGATCAAATTTACGGGAGTAGGAATAATTATTATTAGCAATGCACAGATTACGCATTTTTTTTCCGTATTTACTGGGTTTACCAAATTCAGCTAAAACCCAATCTTGTTGTAATAATTCTGGGTAATTTTCAATTGTTGGTAAATCTTGTAATGCTTCCCACACCGTAGGGGTTGCAGGTAGTTTAACAGCTTTTTTTGAGTTAGTATTTAATTTAGCTGGATGGGTGATTTTATCAGGATAATTTGGTAATTCTAAATCTCGACGACAACCTAGTAAAAACAATCTTTCTCGATTTTGCGGTACTCCATAATTAGCAGCATTTAAAACTTGATAATTATGATTTACTTTATAACCGTTATTTTCAAAAGTATCAATAATTTCGGCAATAAATTTTTTGTGTTTACCTACTGTCATTCCTTTAACATTTTCCATGACAAAATATTTAGGTTGTAATTCTAAAACCAACCTAATAAAATGAAACACTAAAGAATTTCTGGGGTCATCAAAAGACCGTTTACCAATTAATGAAAACCCTTGACACGGTGGACCACCAAAAACAACATCAATTTCTTGATTTTCAATTTCGCTACTATTTCTAATTTCTAATCCTGTGGTATCTTCTACACTTTTACATAACACCTTCCAAAAAGGAAAATTAAATTGATGAATTGCACAATGAATAGGATCTAATTCTACAGCAGCAAGGACATCAAAACCAGCTTGTTCAAAACCAAGGGTCATCCCTCCTGCACCTGCAAATAAATCAACTGCTATGGGTCTGTTTTTCATTATTTATTAGTTATAGTGTTCCGATGTGATTTATATTATAAATTTTCTGTGGATGCAGGGAATAGGAAATAGGGGATAGGTAACAATAAAATATATATTATCACCAATTACCAATTACCAATTATCAATTACCAATCACCGCATTTCTAAAATTTCCTTAGCAGCGCGATCGCACACTCCCAATTTTCCTAAACATTGCCGCATTTCTTGATAATCTAATAAGGTTTTTTCCCGCTTTTCACTATTTAATAATAATTCCATTCCTGCTTGAGTAATATTCTCTGCGGTTGCTTGTTCCTGTAAAAATTCTGGAACAATTTCCCGCATCACAACTAAATTTACAGGTGAAGCAAAGGGAATTGAACCTTTAAGAATTTTCCGCGCAACCCAAGCAGTAAAAGGACTAAGACTGTAAACTACTACCTGGGGAACATTAGCTAAAGCTAACTCTAAATTTGCTGTTCCAGATTTAGTAATTGCCAAATCTACAGCAGCAAAAATTTCCTGTTGTTTACCAGATAATATTGTTGCTTTTAAACCATAATTTTGAATAGATTTTTCAATTTTATCTCTAAATTTTTCCAAAGATAAAGGAATAAAAAACCGCGCTGTTGGTAACTTAGATTGAATATTTTGAGCAGCTTGAAAAATGACAGGTAATAAATATTTTAATTCTTGGCTACGAGAAGCAGGTAAAAGAGCGATCGCTATTTCTCCCTCTTTAATTCCTAACATCTCCCGTGCAGTTTCCCGACTCGGTGCATTAGCCATTTTATCAACTAAAGGATGACCCACCCAATTAACTTTAGCCCCTTTTTCTTGATAATAACGAGCTTCTTCTGGGAAAATTGCTAATAGTTTATCTGTAAAACTAACAATTTTTTTAGTTCTCTCCAAACTCATCGACCACACCCATTCTTGAGGCGCAATGTAATACACCACAGGAACATCGGGAAAATGTTCATTCATATAACTACCAATCCCGATATTAGGAGTCATATAATCAATCAAAACTATGATATCAGGGGGATTTTTTTGTAAATAGGCGATCGCCCTTTTTTGTACCTGAATAGTAGGAATAAAATACGGCAAAGCTTCAATTATACCCATCGAACCAATACCGCTAGTATCCCCTAAAATTGTCGCCCCTGCTGCGGCCATCTTCTCACCACCCAAGGCCACAATGTCTAAATTTAACCCCAAAGCTTGAGCTTGATTTTGTAGCGCCGTAATTAATAACGCCCCTTGTAAATCGCCAGAAACTTCCCCAGTGCTGATAAATATCCGCATTTGAATTTTAGATTTTAGAGTTTAGATTTTAGAGTTTAGATTTTAGATTTTAGATTTATAAGCAATTAGCTTTTCCAGGTTAAGCCAAAAATCATCCCAATTATAATCTACTGTTTTACCAAATATTCTGACTCCTGACTCCTGACTGGGAATTTTAGATTTTAGATTTTAGATTTTAGATTAAAAAATTTGATACAGGTCTGAGTCCTTCAAAACGGAGAAATACTCGCTGCGCTGTGTACGCTTCGCTAACGTCAATCCAAAATCCAAAATCTTCAATCCAAAATCGAGTGACTTCTGTTCTAGATATGATTCATCATTCATCACTCGCGGGACTCTTTCCCTTTCCAGGAATTAAACCGCGTCTTCCTGGCATTTGCGACAATAGCAGAAAACGGCGGAGATGTTGCAACTGTGCGGTATCTCCCAACAATTCCAACTCTGCCAAAGCCTCTTTAAACAGCAAATCAGAACGGTAGAGAATGCGAAAAGCTTTTTTCAGCAATTGGAAATCTTTAGCGGGCATTCCTGAGCGTTTTAACCCCACCAAATTGAGCGATCGCACCCGTGATGGATTGCCCTCAACCAACATATAAGGAGGAACATCTCGATCAATGCGAGTCATCCCACCAATCATAGACATACCACCGATATGTACAAACTGATGAACACCTAAAACCCCGCTTAATCTGGCTCTTGACTCGATGTGAACATGACCCGCTAAAGCCACAGAATTAGCAATAACCACCGAGTCCTCAATCACGCAATTATGTCCAACATGAACATAAGCCATCAGTAAATTCCCGTTACCGATGATCGTCGCCTCACCCCGGCCAGTAGCGCGGTTAATAGTTACATACTCACGAATAGCATTATTATCACCAATTTTTACCCAAGTAGGTTCTCCCACATACTTGAGATCCTGGGGTTCCATACCAATAACAGCACCGGGAAAAATATGATTTCCCGCCCCGATTTCACAAAGACCATCTAAAACTGCATGAGCGCCAATTACAGTTTCCGGTCCGACTTTGACATTCGCTCCAATCACAGCATAAGCACCGACTTGCACCGTTGAGTGGAGTTCCGCATCAGGATGTATTACAGCAGTTGGATGAATAAGTGTCTTCAAGGGTGACTCTCCAGAACTGAGTTCATTGAAAAAAAAGTGTCGGGCAAAATAAGTTATGTGTGTTATGTGTGAGGATAACGAATTTTGGATTTTAGATTTTAGATTTTGGATTGAAGATAGCTATCTAAAAATAACAAAAGGGTACAAGTACCTAAATTTATTATTGAAACAAATCTTAAACCTTAAATCCAAAATTGTCTGATCAAAGTCCAGCCAACAGTAAATACGCTTGTGATTTTTCGTGTTTACAGTTATTCTTACTTATAATTGACTTAGGGCAGTTTACGGCTATGCCCCAAATCTAAAAAGCCAAATTCAGCCTAGTTGTAGCTAAACTTAGCTAAACTTAGCTAACCAAAGAAAACATTAGCTCCCCTTCAGCAGCCAGTTGTCCATCAACTTCGGCTCGTCCTTGCATTTTACCAAAACGACGCTGCTTAATAGACAACAGTTCCACTGTCATAATTAACTGATCACCAGGTACGACTTGGCGACGGAAACGGACTTTATCAATACCCACAAACACAAACAGTCCTTTTGGTATATCAGGCATTTGGGTCATAATAACCCCTCCAACCTGCGCCATCGCTTCTACAATGAGTACACCAGGCATCAATGAGCGTCCGGGGAAATGACCTTGGAACTGAGGTTCATTAAAGGTAACGTTTTTTACACCCACAGCCAATTTTCCAGGAACATAGTCAATAATTTTATCGACAAGCAAAAAAGGATAACGGTGCGGTAGCAGTTGCTGAATCTCTTCCACCGTGAAGGTTGTTTTAATTGCCGGTGTATTGGTTTCCTGATGTTCTCCTTCAGATGTAGTCACTTGAGTAGAATTAGCTTGGGTGAGAGTTGACATTGGTACTATATTTTATAAGAATCTGGAAATTAAGTAGGCTAGAAAATAGCGTACAATCTTAAATTTTAGTTAATTTTTAGCCAAATTCCTCAGCAAAATTCTAAAATCTTCTTTGCCAACTGAATATGGAGATTGTGACTAGCTTTGTAAGCCAAGAAGTGAGCAACAGGAAATTTACCTAATAAGCTAATATCTCCCACTAAATCCAAGATTTTATGACGTACTGGCTCATTTGCAAATCTTAACGGTGGATTTAGCCAACCATCAGCACCACAAACAAGAGCATTATCCAAGCTGCCACCTTTGATCAATCCTGATTTTTGCAGATATTCAATTTGATGTAATAACCCAAAAGTACGAGCCGGTGCAATTTCTGTCACAAAGGAATTTTCCGTATTTTCTAGATTACTAGATAATGAGAAACTGTACCATTGATTACCAATTGCAGGTACATCAAAATCAATCCCATAGCTAAAACGGGTTTCTGGTGCGGGAAAAGCGCAGACAAAAGTATCACCTTGATGAACCGAAATAGGTTCTTTGATAACTATAGGCGCTGATTCATCACCAACAGACTGTGATACCAAACCCACAGCAGCAATACTATCAGTCCAAATTTGAGCAGAACCATCTAACAGCGGTACTTCTGGTCCATCAATTTCAATCCGCGCATTATCCACACCCATAGCGGACAAAGACGCTAACAAATGCTCTACCGTGCGAACATAAATCTCATCTGTCCCCAACTGAGTCGAGAGAACAGTTTGATTAACTGTTGCAATTTTAGCAGGAATTATCGGCGAATTGGGCAAATCCACCCGCACAAAATAGCGATCGCTTCCCGGTTCTCCTGGTAGTATCCGCACCCTGGTATTTACACCGCTATGCAGTCCCACACCTTTGTGGATAATTTCCCCAGCTAATGTGTGTTGGTGCATAGCCTAAAAACCAATATATGATTTTGCTTTTTGTTACTCATTTGTTCTGTATGTAGTAAACACCCTGAAAGTAGAAGTCAGGAGTCAGGAGTCAGGAGGTAAATATTTATCCCCAGTCACCAGTCACCAGTCACCTCTTAAAACCTTTCCCCAATCCCAAAGTTGATGCGGCTATCACCATCATCACTTAAACCATAATCTATGCGAATAGGTCCAAGTGGAGACTGTACACGCACACCTAAACCATAACCGTAGCCGCTACCATTTTTGTTAAGAATTTCTGCTGCTCTGGTACTACTTCCCAAATCACTACCATAATCAAAAAATAGTGCGCCACTGACTACAGAGAAGACAGGAAAACGATATTCAACAGATGCTTGTACATAACTACGTCCAGTGGCTAATCTACCTTCATCGTAACCACGCACAGAATTACTACCGCCAAGGGTAAAAGCTTCGTAGGGGGGTAAGTCTCCGAGAATTGTACCACCTTGAAGGTTAAACGCCAGAGTTTGTGGACCTTTGCCAAAACTCAAAAAGTTCACAGGCAAATATTGGCTGTAGTTACCCCTAACTCTGGTCAGGAAAATATTACCTGAGCCTATGGGTACAGATTGATCAACTCCGACACGGAGATAAGAACCGTTGGTAGGTTGTAAGGGATTATTACGGCGATCGCGTTGTGCGCCCAGTTGTAATAGTAGTAAATCGTCTTCACCTGTTCCCGATTGGGTTAGGGGAATCCTATCGCTAATTGGTTGACCATTATCATTAAATCTTGCCCCTTCTCTTTTCACATTACCATCAGCATCACGGCTAGAAACTCGTTGATACTGCAACCCAGCTGAAGCCACCCACTCTGACTTTTCATAAGGATTAGGAGAAAGAGGACGAGTAAAAGAAACGCCACCACCTAAACGGGTAATCCGGGGACGATCTTGATCATTTGTATTAGTGGGATTATTGGGGTTATAGGTTTCAATGTTGTCATCCTTACCTTCAAAAATCAGAGAAATTGAACGACGACGGAAAATATTAGCTGTATAAGAAGTGCGGTAAGGATCACCCGCAATCCACGGATCTGTCAACCGCAGATCAAACAGCAGTTCTCTTTCACCTAGCTGCACTTCTGCCCCTAGTTTCTGGTTTCTACCTCCCAGGTTTTGCTGTTGATAGCTAATTGTACCAAATAATCCACTGGCAGAACTAATACCAGCACCAGCAGCTATTGAACCACTGCTGCGTTCAGCTACATTCACCACTACATCAACTTTACTGGGGTCTGTGCCAGGGTCAAGGGACACATTCACATCTTCAAACAATCCCAGCCCAAATACTCTTTGTAAGTCTTTTTGGACTGTATTACGGTTAAATACTTGACCAGACTTTAATTCTAATTCCCGTTTAATTACATATTCTTTTGTGCGTCCCCGAATGGGTTCTCCTTTTTCGTCTACTTCCTGTCCTTCTTTATTACGGAAGCGAACTTTGACATCTTCTACTACCCCTTCTGCTACTTGTAGGGTGACAACTCCGGTTTCTGAGACTTTTGGCGCTCCAATGAGGTTGGCCAGTACATAACCTCTGTCTTGATACTCTTTGGTTAACTGTTTAATTCCTTCTTGCAAGTCACGCAAGTTGAGGATTCTACCATACTGTTCACTGAAGATTTTATCTACTGTGTTAGTTGGGAGTACAGAAGGAACATCAGTTCCAGGGTTAGCTTCGACTTCTACTTTACTCAGGACAGGATTAGGATCAACCACGAAACTCACCCTTACACCCACAGGTGTATCTTCTGGTACGGCTCGCACGTTAGAGAAGAAACCTGTGGCAAATATAGCATTAATATCTTCTTGTAATTGGGAACGGGTGGTTGTTTGTCCTGGTTGGGTACGAATCACTCGGTAAACTTGGTTTTCTAGTTCTGGTGAGATTGCTCCATCTGGTGATGTTACTGCTACTTCTGACACTAGTACACGGGGTTCCGTTGTTTCTGAATTACTAGGGAAAGTCGGTTGTGCTGTGGGTGGCTCGGCATTTTCCTGGGTAGAATTGGTATCAGGATTTACTTCTGGCTCTAGAACTTGTGCTGTTTTTGCTGGTGTTGTTGCCGTTGATATAATTACTTCTGATTTTGCTTTCTGTTCTGAGTTGCGAGATGATGCAGCTTTGAGAATTTGAGCCGTTTTTGAGGGTGTTGTTGCCGTTGTTATGATTACTTCTGGTGTTGCTATTGATGCTGAGTTAGCTGTTGGTGAGACTTTGACAGCAGGTGTCGATGAGTCAGATTCGGGTTTTATAACTACTGCCTTTGCCAAGACGGGAGTTTCTTGATTTGCGCTAACATCATTTTGACCAGTTTCCTGTGGTAGTGGCTGGTTGGTTTCTACCGTGGCAACCTCTGTTACTTGCTGGGTTTTATCAGGAGTTTGTGCAGTCGCACTGAGTGAGTTGTCAACAGGGACAGCGATGGCTACAACTGCCAGAAATACAGGAGATAAATGCTTTTTACTCATATTCCTCTTCACTACCACACACAATTAAGTCATTCGTCATTCGTCATGAGTCACTGGTCATTAGTCATTAGTCATATCAGAAAAATGACTATGTACACACAGTTAATTTTTGCTCTCTACTACTTGTAATACCCTTTGTAAAACCTCCTGGTAGGCATTTTCTACATTTCCTAAATCCCTACGAAACCGATCTTTATCCATTACTCGACGGTTAGGATCATTTTCTGTCATATCCCATAAACGACAGGTATCAGGACTTATTTCATCGGCCAACAACAACTGCTGTTGTGAGTCCAAACCAAATTCGAGTTTAAAATCTACTAGGGTTATGCCGCACTTTTGCCAAAAGCTTTTGAGAAAGTCATTGATTTGTAATGCCAGATGGGCAATACTGTCAACTTGTTCCTCAGTTGCTAATTGCAGGAGCAGTAAGCGATCGCGTGTGAGGAGAGGATCTCCCAATTGGTCATCTTTGTAATAAAAATCTACCAAAGGCTGTTCCAGAATTGTACCTAGTGGCAATCCTGTTTGTTGACAAAGACTACCAGCAGCTATATTTCTGACCACAACTTCCAATGGCACAATCTTAACTGCTTTCACCAGCATTTGATTGGGCGCTGGACAATCAATATAATGTGTCTTGATGCCATGCGCTGCCAACTGTTCAAACAACTTGCTGGAAATGGTGCAGTTTATGCTACCTTTTCCCTGGATGCTACCCCGCTTTTGAGCATTAAACGCAGTTGCATCATCTTTAAAATCAGCCAACAAGACTTCAGGCTCGTCTGTGGTGTAGAGAATTTTGGCTTTGCCTTCGTATAGTTTGGTATTAACAGACATGGTGGTAGATACATTTGCAGGGCAATGGTTTCCAGCTTAACCATTTTATCAGCCGAACGCTACACAAGGGCTGGCTTTCCTGTCCATACCGCAAGATTTATAACATGAATATGTGTACTTCATTCACTCGCAACGTGATGTAACTGGTAACCCATAACCTATAACTTATAAGAAAATGGGCTGAAAACCCTTGAGGTTGAGTTTTGGAGGGTAGCGGAAAAACTTAACCGTCCTTGAGGCAAGGGATGAAAGCATAAGGAGGCGTTTACGCCTCAGTCACCTGTGCTATAATCATTCTCACAGGAACGGTAATCAACCTGTATAAAAACCTAACTGCCTAACGGCAATCTGTACCTTGACAACTAAATCTATCGGGTTCTACTTCGTAGTTCTAGTGCCTCCTGGAAGTAGGTAAAAAATTTACAGGTGCTAGACTTGTGTTGAGCGCAGTCGAAACACGACACAGAATTTAAACTCAAACAAAATTTGGAGTAATCCAACTAGGGAAGGGCATTCCCTAAGTTAACGCTTGGGGAGAGAACCACCTCGCTTGTTAGACACCGCAAGGGATCTAATCTAAGTGGACTCGTTGAACCAAGAATCTCCTCGCCTTTAGGCAGGAGAGTGTCAAAAAATGACCCTACCCCCCTATTCCCCTAATTTAGATGTTAAACTGGTCAACTCTGCATAAAAGTTTTATGTTTTTTTTAAAATTTTTGTAATTTTTTGTGAACAAATTCTTTAAAAATTATAGAAAAATATATATTAATTCTTTATCAGCTAATTTAGTTTGTTGAATTTAATTAAAACCCATTTTTTGCAAATTAGGAATAAGATGAAATAATTGAGAAAAATAGGAGAAGTAGTAAAACATTCATCCAAGAGATTGCAATTAATCTTTACAAAAGATATATAAAGATATAGAACGGGTGTTCGCTCGTGAATGGCTTTGGTCACTTTGACATAAACTTTTTTTGACAGCCTGATGCTTAATAACTTACAACTTGATTATTTTGTCAAAGTTGAAATTGACCAATCGCTGCAACACTTTTCCATAATCACGGTTTAATCTTAAGCGTTCTCCTGACTTAATAAATTAGAAATAAGATTGCCTATTACCGCTTTGCGGAAATCACGCATTCAAAAGTCCAAAAGCTGATGGGGTAGGTTTTTGCCTATTTTAAATAGTAGCTTTATTTACGCCGTGTTGTACTAGTGGTTTTACTATAAACAAGAAAATCAGGAGGAGAATTCAATACATGGAGAAAAATATAGTGAGCAAAGATGATTTTCTCTATCCTCGTGGTCGCTACTACGGTCATGTCCAGCCTGAAAACTTAGTTTTCAACGCAAATTTACAGGAATTTGCCCAGCGAGTTAGTTATATTTGTAACTTAGAAACAGGTGGTAAACTTCCACCAGAGGAAGCTTACGAACAAATCAAGGCTTTGTGGAAACAATTAAAACGATCAAAAAAACAACTTAGGATAGGTGAAGAACCCTTTCAAAATAACGATGCTGATGATAGTTGATAGGGAAAGAAGGGAACAGTGAACAGTGAATAGGGAACAGAGAACAGGTAAAGAATTTTCTCCCCATCTTCCCAGTCACCAGTCACCATTCCCTACTTTGTAACCATTGTCCAAACACCATCCCAAGAATTTGGAGGTGGTGTTTTTTGGTAATTGTAGGCACGTTCCAGGTGGATAGATAGGGTTTGCTGAAAAAGTTATCTGTGAAGGCTAGGTGACAGGTGACAGGTGACAGTTTCAAGAGTTGGATAGGGGAACTACGATTGTTTCCGTCCTGAAGGACGAGGCTTGTACCAAATTTTTTCATCTAAAATCTAAAATCCAAAATCCAAAATTGCATCACCTATCACCTTTTTGTAATAATCTTGTAATTGTCGTGTAGCAGCAGACCATCCCCATTTTTCTGCTTCCTGACGAGCATTTTCACGGATAATATTTATTTCATGTTGTTGTTGTAACAACTTTATAGTAACATCAATTGCCTCTTGAATGTCCGCTTTAGGGTCAAAAAGATAACCATTTACACCATCTGTCACAATATCAGGAATACCACCAGAACGGGCTGCTACTACTGGACATCCGGCGGCCATTGCTTCTAATAATACTAATCCTAGTGTCTCTGTCCGAGAAGGAAAAATAAACACATCTGCACTAGCAAAGGCAGAACCTAATTCTTTACCCATCAGATAACCAACAAAATGGGTATTTGTACCAGCAAAATGTTTCTCTAAATTTTGTCGGTTTGGTCCATCTCCAACCAAGGCTAAACGAGCATCAGGAATGGCTTCTAAAATCGGTTTAATGCGTTCAATTTCCTTTTCTGCCGAAAGACGACCTACATACAACAATAAGGGGCTTTTTGGATGACCTTGGGATAAGTGCGATCGCATTTCCACACTTGCTAAATCAGGATGAAATAATTCTGTATCTACTCCTCGTTGCCACAAATCTAATCTTTCTATGCCATGTGCTGCCAATTCCTCGACCATTGCTGTGGAGGTACACAAATTTAATGCAGCTTGATTATGAGCGCCTTTGAGTAATTCCCAAAGTAAACCTTCTAACATTCCCAAACCGTAATGTTGCAGATATTGAGGTAAGTGGGTATGGTAAGAAGCCACCAGGGGAATTTTCAGAACCTTACTATAAAAAATACCTGATAATCCCAGAACGGCGGGATTAACAACATGAATAATATCCGGCTGAAACTGTTCTAAAGCGTGACCGATAGCAGGACGAGGCAGTGCTAATTTTAACTCTGGATACAAAGGCAGTGGAAACCCCGTCACACCGTAAACTTTCGCTCCTTTGTGTTCTGTGATGCCACCTTCTGGGCAAAATACCATAACTTGATTTCCGTCCCGTTGCAGATGATCAACGGTGTGACGAAGACGGGTGACAATACCATCAACCTTGGGTAAAAAAGTTTCAGTGAATAGGGCAATTTTCATAAGAAAGGAGATCAAGGAGTCAGGAGGCAGGGGGCAGGAGGCAGGGGGCAGGAGGCAGGGGGCAGGAGGCAGGGGGCAGGAGGCAGGGGGCAGGAGGCAGGGGGCAGGAGGCAGGGGGCAGGAGGCAGGGGGCAGGAGAAATGAAAATTGTAACTTTTGTCTTTTAATTTTCTCCCCCAGCTTCCCTTACTTCCCCAGCTTCCCCTGCTCTCTGTCACCTGTCACCTGTAACCTGTCACCTAATTATCTGTGCCAAGTGACTTTAGGCAGAATTTGATTATTATCAACTCGTTTCTGATACTTGACCGCAAAGTTTAACAGTGAATCAAGTAGAGAATCAGAGAGATAATGAGGTTGCAAGCCTAAATCCAGCAATTTGGTGTTTTTAGCGTTGAAGTAATGTTCTTCTTTTTCAATTCTGGGGTTGTCAATGTTATTGATTTCCACATTTAGCCCCATTGCGTTACCGGCTTTTTTCACCATTAACGCTAAGTCACCAACGCTGAATAATTCAGTGAATTGGTTAAATACGCGAAATTCTCCGGGTTGGGCTGGGTTGGCGATCGCCAGTTCAATACAACGCACTGTATCCCGAATATCCAAGAAACCGCGAGTTTGTCCACCTTTACCGTAAACAGTCAAAGGATGACCTATTGCAGCTTGAATACAGAAACGGTTAAGTGCAGTACCAAACACACCATCATAATCAAGGCGGTTGATCAAAAGTTCGTCCATACCAGTTTCTTCGGTCAGAACGCCATAAACAATACCTTGATTCAGATCAGTGGCTCGTAAACCCCAAATCCGACAAGCAAAGTGGATATTATGGCTATCGTGAACTTTGCTCAGGTGATACATTGAACCGGGCTGTTTAGGATAGGG
The DNA here is from genome assembly GCF_014696235.1 of Sphaerospermopsis sp. FACHB-1194. Taxonomy (NCBI): domain Bacteria; kingdom Bacillati; phylum Cyanobacteriota; class Cyanophyceae; order Nostocales; family Aphanizomenonaceae; genus Sphaerospermopsis; species Sphaerospermopsis sp. FACHB-1194. The sequence goes on from NZ_JACJPU010000004.1 coordinate 170,538, forward strand.
CAATGTATCCTTACGTCCGTTGTGTTCAATGGTGATATAGCCTTCTTCGATATCAATATTGGGTGTTCCATATTCACCCATAGTTCCCAATTTCACCAAATGACAATCTGGGAAATCTTCCCGCATGATGTACAGCAGGTTCAGCGTACCCACGACGTTATTTACCTGAGTGAGTACCGCGTGTTCACGGTCAATCATAGAAAATGGCGCTGAACGCTGTTCACCAAAATGCACTATGGCATCTGGCTGAAATTGATGCAAAGCTTTGTGCAGAAAACTGTAATTGGTAATATCGCCGATAAATAGGTCGATAGATTTACCAGTCAAATCTTTCCATCGTTGGAGACGTTGTTGAATTGGTGCAATTGGGGTTAGAGTCTCAACACCGAGTTCATTGTCCCAGTGCCGACGCACCAAACTGTCTAGAATTCCAACTTCATAACCTCGATTAGAAAGGTAAAGTGCGGTTGCCCAACCGCAATACCCATCGCCACCAATAACCAGGACTTTCATCTTTACCAGTTTTTACTCGCTGATAGCTAAATCTACCAGGTTTCTGTCCCCTCTAGTTCATTAATTCTTGATTAAGGGGACTGGGGGCTGGGGACTGGGGACTGGGTAATCAATTTTATTTTTCCCAATCACCAATCACCAATCACCAATCACTTAATTTTGTACTGTTTGGCAATGTAGTAAAACAAGCGGTAGTAATCTTTAAACTCTTTACTACTCGTTTGTCCTTGCCAGTGATAGTTGACTTGTTCTTGATTGATAGTTAGTTTCATTGAACTGACTTGTTGACCAACTTCTACCACTAGCACCCCAGATATACCCTGATCCGTTTTAAAGTTTTGGTCTATCTGTTTTGATGTTTCTGGGTTTTGTAACTTTGGTAAATCATTACTCGCCCAAGCGCGAATTTTTGTATCTTGGCTTTGTGATGAAACAAATATTACTCCATCGTTGTTGTCTGATGTAATGGCAGTCCAGTTACTCGGATAGGGAAACTCAAACCCATAACGGGGATTTTGGTATGTTTCCCACTTCTGTTCAGATGTCCAAAAGCCATTAGCACTGCAACCCCCACAAAGTATAGCCGTGCCAACACTGGAGACTAGTAAACCGATGACTCGCCTCAAATTACAAGTTTCGACGGCAGCAGTAGACATAATCACACCCTTTACCCCTATTGACTTTAGCTCAAGTCTGATTAGACTTTATTCTCATACATTCGGCTAAATAGACTCTCTTTTTACACCGTTTTATTTCTTAGGTTTATTGTTATATAAATTACTATTTTCAGGGAACAGGGAACAGGCAAGAAATTTATTCTTATTATCCTGCCTCCTGCCTCCTGCCCCCTATTATTAAGAAATATTACAAAAATGCCATCAAAACGTCTGAATGGGTTGACAAGAAATAAAAGAACCGATAACGTAAGATACATACCCGGGTAAGACCACTAGAAAGTCGTATGCAAACTAAGCAGAAGGTTACGTTATATTTATCGCCGGAATTGCACAGAAGATTAAAAATTCGTTCTGCTGTTGACTCAGAACCGATGTCAGACCTAGCGGAACGAGCGCTCAGTTTCTACCTGACTAACTCAGAATTGGTTGAAGAATTGGAAGAGTCTTCTTACGGCAGAACTCACAGGGTTTATTCCTGTCCCGCTTGTGAAAGTTCACTTGTTTTACGTAACGGGGAATTAGTAGCTTTGGGTAATCAGCCAGGACTAATTGGTCAAGAACATCTATCCATTGAGGAGATGGAAGAAGATGAAACCCATCCCAAGGGTGAGGAAGAATTAGTCCCTTGCTAGTTAGGAATTATGAATGGATGAATTAATAATAGATTTGGTTGTTCTGACCAACGGCGATGATTGTACTGTCTCTATAAGGTCTCAAGTAGGTCGATAGATATGAAAGAAGAGCTAAACATACTCATTCAAGCTCAATACCCTTTAATCTACCTTGTGACCTCCGAGGAAGAACGGGCAGAGCAAGCAATCTACACAATTTCTCAATTGTTAAAGCCTCAACGTCGAGTTTATGTTTGGACAGTAACTCACGGCATTGTGGAATACGGTCAACCCCGGAGTACAACTCAACACAATACCGTTTCTCCAGAGGCGGCGATTGAGTGGATCATTAGACAGAAAGAACCCGGTATATTTATTCTTAAAGATTTACATCCTTTTATTGATGCTCCGGCAACAACTAGATCGCTTCGGGATGCGATCGCTAGTTTTAAGGGAATGCAAAAGAACATCATTTTGATGTCTCCAGTGCAACAAGTACCAATAGAACTAGAAAAAGAAGTTGTTGTTATTGACTTCCAACTGCCGGATATGTCTGAGTTGAATAAAGTTTTAACTCAACATCAAGAGCAGCATCGTGGACGACGGTTGACTACCGAGGCTAGAGAAAAACTGCTGAGAGCAGCTTTAGGTCTAACTAAAGATGAAACTGAGAAAGTATATCGTAAGGCTCAGGTAACAACGGGGCGGTTGACGGAAGATGAAGTTGATATAGTTTTATCAGAAAAGAAACAACTCATACGCCGTAACGGTATTTTAGAGTACATCGAAGAAGATGAAACTATTGAAGCTGTAGGCGGTTTAGAGGAGTTGAAAAAGTGGCTCAAACAACGCTCCAACGCTTTCACAGAAAGAGCTAGAGAGTATGGTTTGCCGCAACCGAAAGGGATGTTAATTTTAGGTGTTCCTGGTTGTGGAAAGTCACTGATAGCCAAGACTACCTCCCGTTTGTGGGGTTTACCAATCTTGCGTTTAGATATGGGGCGAGTTTACGATGGCTCAATGGTGGGTCGAAGTGAAGCAAATCTGCGAAATGCCCTGAAAACAGCAGAATCAATTTCCCCAACGATTCTGTTTATCGACGAGTTGGATAAATCTTTTGCGGGTAGTGCAGGTTCTGGTGATTCTGATGGGGGGACATCAAGTAGAATTTTTGGCTCTTTCTTGACCTGGATGCAGGAAAAGAAATCTCCAGTATTTGTAATGGCGACTGCGAACCGGGTAGAACGTTTACCGGGTGAGTTTTTAAGAAAAGGTCGCTTTGATGAAATTTTCTTTGTGGATCTGCCCACACCAGAAGAACGTCAGGATATCTTCAACATTCACCTGACTAAAAGAAGGGAAGATATTGCTAGATTTGATTTAGAACAACTAGCAAAAATGTCAGACGGTTTTTCAGGGGCAGAAATTGAACAGGCGATCGTTGCGGCGATGTATGAAGCTTTTGCCCAGGATCGGGAGTTCACCCAATTAGATATTATTGCTGCATTGAAGTCAACTTTGCCGCTGTCACGAACGATGCAAGAACAGGTCACAGCTTTAAGAGACTGGGCCAGACAGCGTGCTAGACCCGCCGCAGCCTCCGTTGCTGAATATCAGCGCATGGAGTTTTAAAAGCTTTCCTCTGTATGCCAGAGGGGAAAGGTTAGCTCACAAGGCTAACAGGTTACGAAAAAAAAGCCGCTTCCCAATTAATCCCAAATTAATGCGGCTTCGCTGAAAAAGAAACCGTTGTCGTTTTTCTCATCAATCTTCTCATTGGAGGAAACCCAAATGTCTCACTTTAGCACTCTGCGTACCAAAATCACCGATGCCGAAATCCTCAAATCTTCTTTGCGCGACTTAGGTATTAGCGTAAAGACTGAAGCTGATGTTCGTGGTTATAACGGTCAGCGTGTTCGTTCCGACATCGTTGCTGTATTGGAAGGCGAGTACGATTTAGGTTGGTCTCGCAATAGCGATGGTTCTTTTGATTTAATCGCTGATTTGTGGGGCGTTGCTAAGAAGCACAACCAAACCGAGTTGATCAACTCCATTAACCAAAAATACGCCGTTAACAAAACTTTGGCTGAAGTAAAACAGCGCGGCCTGCAAAACGCTAACGTTAAGTTGGTGTTGCAATAATAATTTCTCTGCGCGTTCCCAAAGCTGAACGGGTTAACCAAGCATTAGCGGTTAGCCCGCTTTTTTTTGTCTTTATTTGTCTGAATCAGGATGTCCAGGATTTGAGGATGTATAGGATAAGAACGCATTTTAAACCCAGTCTAGAAGATACATTAAAATTCAGTTTCAGATCGGGTATCGTAAACAAGCTGAAGACATTTCTCGAAGTCGTCACCTTGCCAAGTTCCAGCAAATTTGAGCAAATCTTTGGCTTTAGATCCGCGTAATATTGGTTCTCCATCTTCTACAGAAATATTAGTTGATTTGATGGTGGAGGTATTTGTTTTGGTTTTGAGATATTCGAGATAGTCTAGGGTTTGTTCCAGTATCGGTTCTGGAGTGTTTTCTATGGCTGCAATTAGTTGTTCTTTGATGGTGGTCATAGACTTAATTAGGGAATGATCATATTATAAGTTTTATGATTGTATTTGTAGAACAATAATTGAAAATTGCTGATCAATTTTTGACATGGATATAATAAAATATAACTCAGGGTGCTAAAAGGAAATGCCGAAGAAGATCAGAGAATTGAAAGCAATGGTTGTAAAAGTTGGGTATGTCCTTCAACCGGGTAGAGGTAAAGGAAGTCATACTTATTGGAAACATCCGTTATTACCTGAATAACCTTTAACTATACCAGGGAAAGATGGGGATGATGCGCCGCTATATTTAGAGAGAAATATTCAACGGGTGCTGAAAAAGCTTAAAGAATTGGAAAACTTAGAAAATAAGGAAAGTGAAGAATGAACTATCACTACAGTATGGTAATTCAATGGTCAGAGGAAGATCAACTTTTTTTAGTTCACTTACCTGAGTTTCCCTGGCAAGAGTTTCATACACATGGTAGAACTTATGAGGAAGCTGCTAGAAATGGTCAGGAAGTAATTGAGATTTTTGTGGAGATGTTGAAGGAAGAAAATAAAGTATTACCAGAACCGAAAATGCTGCCTAAAAAACCATTACAGGTTGCTTAAAATATACTATACGGTTAGTTTTCATCATTGAGAATTGATTCTAAAATTTCTGGTGTGATTCCGTTAGCAATTACTTGTTGACTTGCTGCTTCCATGATGTCTAAGCGTGGTTTTTCACTGATTGAAGTAATTTCAAGATGTAATTGTCTGAATCCTGTAAATCCTTAAATCCGGGATATCCTGATTCAGACAAATTATGACCCGTAGTAGTAGGTTAGGTTAACGTAAGGAAACCCAAGAAATTGGATGTTATCAATGCAAGTTTTCACACCATGAGAAAATAATTTTCTCCTCAGCTTGTCTAAATTCAATATTAAACTTATCAAATACAACTTCTCGACCTAATAATAATTGTTCTCCACCCGTATTACTTTGTAACCATGCTACAGGAGCAATCAAATTATATCCATCAATTGTCATTTCTACATTACGTAAAACATACTCAACCCTACCACCAATAGTTTCTGCTAACAAAGTTGATTCTGAATCAGCTAAAGCATAACCTAAATCTTGACCTACTTTCAAAGAAATTAAGCTCAATTCAGCACCAGAATCTACTAACATTATTGCAGAAAATTCTATATTTCCATGTTTTAATTTAACACTATAATTGGGTTGCCAATCATGACGCGCAACAGTTCGGAAACGAATTGGTAAAATTTGTACAGATGCGGTGTGATGAGGAACTAAATAAATTAAAAAATTCTGTTTTGTAGCTTTAGCTAATTCTAAAACTTCTTGTAAATTTTCGCTATGTGCGATTATCCCATTAGAATTATAAGCAACATATTGATTTTTATATAAATCCAATAATTGATGACGGTTTTTGTTTAACCGTTTAAGAATTTCATCTCTTTCACTGGGGGAGGGTGTTGTGTTCATATTTATGAATATACTGTACTTCTTTTATTATACAATTATGATTGTTCAATCAGTATCATCTCTTCCCAAAGTTAGATTATGAGTTCCCGTCGTATGCTCAAACCTGGTGAAAATTCTGATTGGTATTATTAGTTAAGTAATTTCTCTGATGGTAATTTAACGCAGATGTTTTTACAAATATTTTGGGATATTTGGGTAATATAAATGATATAATCATTTTTCAGGATTTTAATAAAACCTCTATGAAAACCTTTACTATTGGACATTCCAACCACACCATAGAATCTTTTATTGAACTATTACAAAAACACGATGTTACCGCTTTAGCTGATGTGCGTTCTAGTCCCTATAGTCGCAGGTTTCCTCAGTTTAATCAATCAAATTTAAAAGCAGCATTGAAAACTGTCAATATTGCTTATGTTCCTTTGGGTGATAATTTAGGTGCGCGTCCTAGTGATAGAAGTTGTTATGTAGATGGAATGGCCAGATATGATTTAATTGCTGCGACGGAAGCGTTTAAATTAGGTTTAAATCGTTTGATTCAAGGTTCGCAAAAATTCCAAATTAGTTTAATGTGTGCAGAACAAGATCCCATTGTTTGTCATCGGGCAATTTTGATTTCTCCTCATTTAAAAAATGCAGGTTTGAATATTTATCATATTCTTAAAAATGGAGATTTAGAATCTAATAAAGATTTAGAAAATCGAGTTTTAAAACTCCATACTTTATATGATTTATTACCAGAAAATCAAAGTTCTGCTAAACAACTTTCTCTGTTTGATATGCGGTCTAACCAAACTATTGAAAAACAGTTTAACCGTGCAGAGTTAGTAGAAAAAGCATATCAATTACAAGGTGAAAAAGTCGCGTATACAGAAAATAAGGATGATCATGAATAAGCAAAATCAAGAAGTTAATTTATTTACGATTGGGTTTACTCAAAAGAAAGCAGAACAATTTTTTGAGACTTTGATAAAATCTGGTGTTAAACGAGTGATTGATACCAGATTAAACAATGTTTCCCAACTTGCGGGATTTGCAAAAAAGCAAGATTTACAATATTTTAACAGTTTTAAAAATAACTTCAACGTCCAAAATTTCTCTGCGTTCTCTGCGTCTCTGCGGTTCGTTTTCTTAAACTTTGATAATATTGTCTTTTAAAATACTGTAATAACTAATATGTAAAAGATAGAATATTTAGCGAAATTGTTTTTAACAACAAGGTCAAATATTTTTTAAGGTTGTATTTCTACCGCTTCAGATGTAAATGTCAAAAGTATTTTTTACCAGATTAGGTATTGATAATGACTTACAATTCAGAGGAAATGCAGCAAATTTTAGAAGTTGCTTTTAAACGCAAACAACAGGGAGAATTTACGCGAGAACAAATAATAGAAATTGCTTCAGAATTAGGGGTTTCTTCGGAATCTCTCATTGCTGCGGAAAATGAATGGTTAAAAAAACAAGTAGAAGTGAAAAAAGAAGCAATGTCTAATCATCAAAAACAGCAAGAGTTTAAATCACATTTCATGGTTTTTTTGATTGTTAACGGGTTTTTGATTTTGTTAAACTTGTTCACTGGTTCTGGTTATTTTTGGGCTATTTTCCCGCTTTTGGGTTGGGGTTTAGGTTTGTTACTGCATTGGATGAATGCTTATAAAAAGTAGGGTTTAGAGTAAGTTTTAGATCCCCGACTTCTTTCACTATCATGTCTATAAATCATAAATTGATGACAGAAATCGGGGATCTGTTTATTTATTACTGACTGATCTCAGACTGTAACCACATTTCCAAATCATTAATGTCTTTAAAATCTAATAATGATTCTCCTAGTTTTTCCAATTGTTCTATATTCAAAATATTGAGATTTTGAATATAACTATCACTCAACTTTCCAAACCGCTTAGATAACATCCTTAATAGTAAGTTGATTGCTTCATCTTTTCTACCTTCCTGTCTACCTTCCTGTCTACCTTCCTGTCTACCCTCCTGTCTACCTTCTTGTTTACCTTCTTGCTTTGCTTCTTGATATACTCTTGTTTGCTTAATGTCACTCACTAAAAACATTGCTTCTATCTCCTGACGGCTTAATTGTGAAAACTTTGACAATAAAACAGTCTCTAACAATTCTATAATACTTTGTTTTTTGTTGTCATCCACAATTTCTGTTTTGGTTCTGTCCATGAGGTTTTTCACTAATTCTGGTGCTTGTGCTTCTTTACTGACAATTAACTCAATTAACCCCATTCCTATTGAACCTGGTGGTAATTCATCTAAATAAATTCTTTTAATTCTCCCACTGTTAATAAATTCTTGTTGATAAGCTGTCAGTTCTCCTACGTCTAAACTCCGTTTTGCAAATAAAGCTATTGCTTGCCAATCTTGTACAGGTTTAAATTGATTGAGATAAATGTTTATTTCTGCTATTAATTCCCAGTAAAAGTCTGGTTTTGGTTGAAATTGCACTTCCACAAAATAGATGGGTTTTTCTACATTATCTGTCATAAAAATCCCATCAAATCTAAATGCTTTTTCTTTCACTTCTACAGAGGTGAATTGATAATCTTTGGCATTTTCTGTTGGTTCACCCAGTATTTCAAATAATAGGGTGTGAAATGTCAGGAATATTTGGTAGAAGATTGTGTCTGTGTGCATTTTTTATTGTAGTTTTCTCTGATTTTTAACCAGCATTTTTTAACTAGCAGAACTTATCGCAAACATCTAATTGCTTCTAATAAACCTCTGGCTTTATTTAATGTCTCCTCATATTCTTTTTCTGGTTCGGAGTCTGCTACTAAACCTGCACCTGCTTGGACAGTAACAGTTTGATTATTTAATACCATTGTGCGGATAGCGATCGCACTATTTAATTGTCCTTCAAAGTCATAATATCCATACACCCCAGAATATACTCCTCTGCGGGTTGGTTCTAGTTCGTTAATTATTTCCATTGCGCGAATTTTCGGCGCACCGCTTACTGTTCCCGCAGGAAAACACGCTTTTAATAAATCCCATGCTGTCTTATTTTCTGCTAATTTACCTACTACATTACTCACAATGTGCATGACATGAGAATAAAGTTCAATTACCATTAATTCATCTACTTTAACTGTGCCATTTTCACACACTCTTCCTAAATCATTTCTTCCTAAATCTACTAACATGATATGTTCAGCAACTTCTTTAGGATCTTGTAATAAATCTGCTGCTAAAGCTTCATCTTCTTTTGTGGTTTTTCCTCTTGGTCTTGTTCCTGCTATTGGTCTAACTGTGGCAATAATTCCTCCTTCTTCATCTCGTTCTGCTTTCACCATCACTTCAGGACTAGAACCGATAATTTGCCAGTCTTGGAAGTTAAAAAACGCCATGTAAGGTGAAGGGTTAATTTGGCGTAAAGACCGATATAGAGCGAAAGGATCACCTTTATATTCTGTGGATAATCTTTGAGAAATCACAACTTGGAAAATATCGCCAGCTTTAATATATTCTTTCGCTTTTTCTACACTCGCGCAAAATTCTTTTTTAGTGAAATTGCTGGTGTATTCTTCTATTCCAGCTTTGGGTTTATTTTGGGGAGATGTCCAAGGTAATTTAGTATTTTCTGGTGATATGGGTAAGGATAATTTGCTTACCATTTCTTGAATGCGATCGCACGCTTTTTGATAAGCAATTTCTAAGTTTTCATTATTCCTTAAATCTGCGTAGGCGATCGCCCAAATTTTGCGTTTTACCTGATCAAATATCAATAAATGATCTACTTGCATCCATAACCCATCAGGAAGATTACGCTCATCTTGGGCATGAATTGGTACACGGGGTTCAATCCAATTGATTAACTCATAGCCCCAAAACCCAAATAAACCGCCAATTCCTGAAGGTAGCTGTGGTAATTTTACTGGGTGATAAGGTGCTAAACATTCCGCTAACACATTAAACGGATCACCTGTGAAAACTTTCTGTGAACCATCTCTATAGGTTTGGGTAGTTTGATCTCCCCTTGCTTCTAAAATCCAAAGCGGGTTACAACCCAATAAACTATATCTTCCTACTTTTTCACCACCTTCCACCGACTCCAGCAAAAAGCTGTAAGGTTGACTTGCACAAACCTTGTACCAAGCAGAAACAGGGGTATCCAAGTCAGCTACCCATTCTTGATAGACAGGAACAAAATTACCTTGTTGAGCGAGTTTTGTAAATTGTTGGAAGTCGGGGAAAATCATAAATAATCTGGTGATTAGGGATTGGGGATTGGTGATTGGGTGTGAGGATGATTATAGAAGATGAATGATAAATTATCAGCATTTATCATTATCTACAATTCCCAGTCCCCAGTCCCCAGTCCCCAGTCCCTAGTAACTAGACCTTATGCGTCGTGGGTAGCTTTACCACTGAACTTGAGTTGTGCAGGACTGGGGTTTTGACCAATTCTGCGGGGTACGTGGCGCACCATTTGACGACCAGCATTTACCTTTTCAGGGAAGACACCATCAGCAGGGTGAATGAAAGTGGTTTCACCGCTGGGGAGAATCCGGTAAATTTTGTAGTCAGTGATTTTGAATTTGCGGAGTTGAGCGCCTAAAGCGATACCATACTCCTTGCGAGCCAAATAAAGCAAGTTTTCGCCTTTTAGCATTGTAGCAGCGCCACCAGTAGGCATTTCAAAAACCTGCTCTTTGGGGCTTGTCCAGGTGATAGCGTACTTTTCTTCTACTTCTGCTTTTTTAAGTAGACCGCCAGTGCTACCGCCGAAGAGGGGAGTTTGTCCAGTTAGAGTTGCCATAAGGTTAAGGTTTTCTCTCAACGTTTTTAGGGCATACTAACACCGTAACCCACCTTATGTTGCGATCGCGTTATAGACTGTAACAGTTTTTAGGAAATGGGTGATTGGTGATTGGAGACTGGGGACTGGGAAAAATCTTTTCCTCCCCATCACCCGATCTGATTGATGCAATTTTTGTCGCTGTGGTCTAGGTAGTTTGGCAACGCGGACAAATTATTTGACAATTTAACAGAATATTGTCACAAAAAATCAAAACTATTGAAACCCTGCTGTAACAGCGAAACTAAAAATGGAGGTTAGTAGCTAGTTACTGTTTTCTTAACCAATACTAACAAATACTCACATTTACTGAAAATTTCCTGTCATCTTTTGGCTTTGTGACAGAATTACAGTAAAATCACTGTATGCTACTAGGATTCAAAACCCAACTCAAAGTTAACAAGCAACAACGACTACTACTAGCGCAACACGCAGGAGTAGCCAGACACGCTTGGAATCAAGGGTTAGCACTGTGTCAACAGGTATTATTACATAACAAACTGCAACCAGAAGAAAAAATCAAATTTCCCACAGCCATAGATTTACACAAATGGTTAGTAGCAGCCATTAAATCTACCCATCCTTGGTATTATGAAATGTCTAAATGCGCCCCTCAATACGCATTAAGATAT